>CAZEPA010000471.1:0-3912 GCA_964513955.1 uncultured Anaerolineae bacterium
TCATTTCGCATCTGATCCCCACTACCCTGAGGCTGAGCCTGGCGGTAGGCCTCAAATGTGGGTGGTTCGGAGAGTTTCATGCATTTCTTCATTCTCCGGCCTCCCATTTCATATTGGCGATCTGCAGATCGGCTTCAAGAAGCCGCGGTTCGTGTCCTTGGCTCCACCTGTCAAGTACTTGCCGAAGTTTCAACGCGCGTGGACTCTCCCATTCACGTGCATCCACCAGTCGAAGATACTCGTCAAGCGCGTCAGACATGGGAGTTTTCGGACGCGGCGAAACCTGAAACACATCCTCCAGGATGCGCTGCGCCTCGGCGCCGTCCGTGCCAGGTGGCGCGGCGTAGACCGTACCATCCTTGATAATGCGAATGCTCTCCATTGGCACGGTGCTGAGCACTTGGGGACTATGGGTGGTGACGATGAACTGCGTGTTAGGAAAGGCGCGCATAAGGTCGCCAAGCACTCGTTGCTGCCAGGAGGGATGTAGGTGCAAGTCTATCTCATCCACCAGCATAATGGCGGGCGCGTCTGCCGGAGCAGGCCGATGGCTATTCGCGAGGGCGAGACGGCGGGCGAAGTCCATTCCTTGCGCCAGCATACTTTGGTAACCCTGGCTGAGTTGGGAGACCTGGAGTACGCTGCCGTTCTGCGACTCGACGACGAATTTGTGCTTCCTGTTGAAATGTGGTGTCTTGTAGGCGCCGCCAAGAATCGCGCTAATGGCCGAACGAACTCCTGTGAGCGCCGCCGACGCATCATAGTCCGCCGAACTACGCCCCTTATTGGCCCGTAGTTCGGCGGCTTCCTCCACGTCAAACCATTTGAGCATCTCTTTGAAGTCGCTGAGCGATTCCAGCGCCCCTACCAGTGCAGAAGTTGGGTGGGTGTAATCCACCTTTGACTCCCGCAGCCGCTCCGGGATAACAATCCAACCACGGCGTGCGCCGTAATAGGCAAAGACGGGAAGCAGTTGTGGGGTCGAGGAATTGAGGCTATCAAGCACACCGGAGGCATAGGCGGCTAGATCACTCTGCCCAGTTTTGAGGGCAGGCTGCTTTCCTCCGGCCGAGGGACGCCAGTAATCCCACTTAAGGTCGGGCGCAGTGGTCTCGATCACCACTTGGGCGTAATCGCTCACGCCCCACTCTTCAACATCGCCAAGTTTGAGCATGAGTTGGGGGTGGGGATACCTCAATTCGAGGTGGAAGTCAGTATCTTCGATGCCGGGACCGGGGAGACGCTGGTTAGCGGAGGACAGATAGCGCAGGACTGGAGAAAGGCCGATGGCGATACCATCCAACACGGCCGTCTTGCCGCCGCCATTCTCCGCCACTAGCACGGTCAGGCGCGGATGGAGATCTATCTCGAACTCCTCAAAGCAGCGAAAATTCCTGAGGACAACCTTCTTTAGATGCATGGTCTTGGTCTCCGGATCATCGTCTCACAACTGCTGGACGGGTTTATCACCTATAGGAACGACTTCATCAGCCTGCGAATTTCTGGCGCGCACGCTGCAGCAGCGCACCCAGATCGTAGTTCACCGACGCCACCCCCCAGCCCGGTTCGGCGTCGAACGGGTTGCGCAGGTAGTAGGGGCCATCGGTCGTGTCCTCGTCGCCCACCAGCACGATCGCCAGCAGAAATTTGTCGGCCTGGTTGAGTGCGTAGAGTATCTCGTTGCGGCTGATGGTGACGGTGCTTGCCGTCCGCACCCGTCCCTTCACCTCGATGTGCCGTGTAGCCGGCTGTTTGCCGTCCACAGTCGGCGGATAGGACGTGAGGTCCCAGCCGCACTTCTGAGCCGCTACATCCACCACGGTGCATCCCTGCGCCTCCTCGACCCGCCGCACCGCGTCCATCGCCAGTTTCTCGATACGTGCGCGGGCCGCAGCGTCCGCGGCGAACGTGGCGACGTCTTCGGTGGGCGCTTCCCCCCGCAGTCGGCGCAGCAAGCCGGCCGGCGCCACCAACGCGCCCCCCAATGCCACCGGCGTGGCCGAGGTGACGTGCCGCATGGCCAGCAGTTCTCTTTTGCGATTGTCTAGTCGGCCTTCCAGGTCAGCGACGGTGCGTCGGGCATTTTCCAGGTTTAGGCGCACGTCTTTGCCGGCAGCCTGATCGTCTTTGAGCTTGAGCCACCGGTCCGACCAGAAGTTGATCTCTTTGCTCAGCCGCTCGTGCACCGCGGCCAGGGTCTTGTCCACGTGGGCAATACGCCGCGCGGCCACCTCCTGGTAATGCTCCGGCACCAGGGCCGCGGCGGCCAAGGCCAGAGCCCGCTGTTCCTGATCCGCACGAATCCAGGGCGCTGCCAGCAGCTCGTTCAGCAGCGGCCGGTCGGCTGGCGCCAGCGGGTCCAGGTCCAGGTGCGGCGCCCAACCGCCGAAACTAGCCGAGCCATCCGGCGCCACGCGCACGAACTGCAAACGTTTGGAAAGCACCTGTCCGTCGCCCGATTTGATCTCGTGCGTCAGCAGAAAGAGCAGGTGCGGCTCCTCGCCGTCATCCGTCGGATCCACCAGGAGCGCGCCCTGGCGCAGCAGGTTGCCGTGCTGTTCCAGCAAGATGTCGCTCACGGCCAGCAGCAGCGGATGGCCGGGGTGCAGCAGTGCGGCGTAGGGCAAACCAGGCTTGTCCAGCGGGCGGATCGCCTCTTTGGTGAAACACACCCGCTCGTAGCGTTTGAGCACGGGGGCCTGCTCGCGGCGGTTACGGCCGGTGATCTGGCGGTCGCGCTCGCGCACGGCCGCCGGCACGTGGGTAATCTCGAAGCGGCCGGCCTCGCGCGGGTAGATCGAGCCGCCCAGCGCGGCAAAGGCCTTCATGAAGAAGGAACGGACGAAATAGGGCTGTAAGCGTCGCGCCTCAGCCTTCTCCATCTCCTCTTTCACGGCAAAGAGCCGTTCGGCGCTCATCGTCTCTTGCGCCAGCGCGTTGCGGTCCAGGATGGCAAGCAGCTTGTCGCGGTCAAAGGCATTCTCGACCCGCTGACTCAACCGG
This sequence comes from uncultured Anaerolineae bacterium, assembly GCA_964513955.1. Lineage (GTDB taxonomy): Bacteria > Chloroflexota > Anaerolineae > SSC4 > Amarolineaceae > Amarolinea. Next base: position 3,004 of record CAZEPA010000471.1, read on the forward strand.
GCGCGCACTTCCGGCTGGTCGCCGTAACGGATCGCCTCGATCAGCAGGTCCTTGAGGCTGACCTCCTCAAACACTTCGCCCAGGATATCGAACACGCGGCCGTTGAGCGCCTCACCTTCCACTTCCAACTTTTTGAGCAGCCGCTCCCACACCGCGCCCTCGCGGGTTTCCCTGGCGACCAGGTTCCACAGGTGACACACCTCCTGCTGGCCGATGCGGTGGATGCGGCCGAAGCGTTGTTCGAGGCGGTTCGGGTTCCACGGCAGGTCATAGTTCACCATCAGGTTGGCGTTTTGCAGGTTCACGCCTTCGCCCGCGGCATCGGTAGCCACCAGGATCCTGACGGCTGGGTCGGAACGGAACAAGGCTTGCAAGCGCTGGCGCTCATCGCGGTGAGTGCCGCCGTGGATGGTCACGATGGCATCGGGATTGCCCAGCACGCCGGCGATCTTCCCGTGCAGATAGTTCAGCGTGTCGCGGTGTTCGGAGAAGACGATCAACTTGCGCAGGTGACCGCCGGCATCGCGCATGGCGGGGTCGTTCTGCAGGATACGGGACAGCTCCTCCCACTTGCGATCCTGGCCGGAGACCACCACGCCTTTGGCTTGTGTTTCGAGCCTTTGCAGGATGATGATTTCCTGCTGCAATTCGGCGATGGTGCGGGACGCCGTGGCCTGAAGAATCAGGGTCTCCTCTAAGTTCTCCTGCTCCTCGGCATTCAGGTCGTCGTCATCCTCCGGCAGATCGGCCAGCGTCTCTGCCAGAACCTGCTGGCCGCGGCTGCCCAGCTTTTCCTCGCGTAGCCGCGTTTCCAGGCGTTCCTTGCGATGTTTCAGCGACTGAAAAATGGCCTCCGGGCTGGACGCCAGACGCCGCTGTAGCGCGGTCAGGGCGATCCCGACCGAACCC
>CAZEPA010000472.1:0-3909 GCA_964513955.1 uncultured Anaerolineae bacterium
TAATCATCTTGTTCTCCTGGTGACTCACAAGGTTCAGCAGAGTCTAGCCATGAATTGGACAATCAGCGCCACCGCCAGGCGCAGGCGCTGATCGAATGCGCGGTTGCACAGACATCGGGTACGCTCCTTCAGGCGGTCAGTGGCAGGCGCTTGCTCACGATGAGCGGTTGGCCGTGCGCCGGCAATCTACCACGGAATACACAGACCACACAGAATGCCATCCTTCATCTTTCCTTCCGTGTATTCCGCCTGTTCCGTGGTTCATTGAGGTAAGGCCCTAACAATCGCATATCCGTTTCGGATGACGGCGAAGACGATGAGTGGGGCAGGAAGCACATGGCTGTCACTGCACGAGAATACCGCGTGTCTTGACTTCCCAGGCCAGCGGATGTTCGTCGCGGAACTGTTCGGGGCGGAACCCAATGACCTCAAAACGCGCATCGAGCCGCGTCGCCAGGGTGGTCAGGCGCACCCAGTCCTGTAAGCGGTCTCCCGTCAAGTCTGGTGAGACCACGGCGACATCAATGTCGCTGTCGGCATCTGCCGTGCCAGCCGCATAGGAACCGTAGAGATAGACCGCGGTCATATCCAGGTCTTGGGCACGCAGGATGCGGCGACGTTCCTGCACCTTGAGGATGACCTGCTCTGGTCCTATGACTCGATGCGGCTCTCTCATTGCAGTTCCTGCTTCAGCGGCCGATTCAAGCCAATATCGGACAACCTCAGGGATGTTCATGGTGTGATCTTGTCAATTTGAGGATTTGCCTGCGATCCACCAGGCCTCGATCCTTGCCAAGTTTGGATCATGACACATTCTTCTCTACCTGTCAGGCAGTAACGTGAATAGTCGTAACGTACGCCATTATAGACGATGGCGCAGAAATGAACAAGCCGCCAGGAAGGCGCCTGCCGCACCATCCAACAACCTCCCTCGTAGGTCATCGCCTCCGGCGTGACAACCAACGCATTCACCACACAACGAACTTGGCCGAACCGCGTCTCACGCATGACCGACGACCGTCACTGGGGGTGCGGGTGTCCCGCCCGCCTCTCGAACCCGCCCGCCAATGCGCCTCTGTGCTTTGTCAGCAGGCGCAAAGCATGTTACAATGCTTATATCGCAGTGCGTCATCTTGGCGCTGCGTGCATTGGATCAGACAAAGGAGTAGTGAGCCATGAAACTTCCGTTTCCCAGCGAGGAATGGGCCAAGCAGCTGCAGGTAGAACTGAATCAGAGTCAAGATTACGCCGAAGCCGCGGCAACGTGGGAAGGCGACTTTTATTTTATTGTGGATCCCGGCCAGGGCGTCGTTAAGGAAGAGGTGATGTACCTTGACCTGTGGCACGGCAAATGCCGCGAGGCCGGCATGGTGGCGGATCGCACGGTCAAGACCCCAGAATTTGTCATTGCCGCGCCGCTGGCCGCGTGGAAGCAGGTCATCGGCCGCAAGATAGACCCCATTCAGGCCCTGGTCACGCGCAAGCTGAAGCTGCAGGGCAACATGCTCAAGATCATGAAGTCGGTCAAGGCTGCCAATGAGTTGGTGCGCTGCACCACCTTCATCCCCACGCAGTATCCAGACGAGGCGTAACGGGCGCCGGCCGCGCGAGAGGCGACCGCGTCTCGCCGGCCTGGTTCCCATGTGCAGCCCGTAGGAGGCGGTTATGTGGTTTTTCAAAGCGCCTGAGATCGTCTACGGCGAGGATGCCCTCAGCTACGTCGGCCAGTTGCAGGGCCAACGCGCCTTCATCGTAACCGATGCCATGCTGGCAAAGCTGGGCTATCCTGAGCTTGTCATCGCGCAGTTGAACGACGCCGGCATCCCCGCGGTCGTCTTTTCGGACGTGGAGCCGGAGCCTTCGCTGCAAACCGTGCGCAAGGGCGCGGCGGCGATGCTGGAGTTTGAACCCGATTGGATCATCGGCCTGGGCGGCGGCAGCGCGATGGACGCGGCCAAGGCCATGTGGATTCTGTACGAGTATCCTGATATTGAACCGGCCGCGATCAACCCGATCGTGCCCATTGGTCTGCGCAGCAAGGCGCGCCTGATCGCCATCCCCACCACCAGCGGCACCGGCTCGGAAGCAACCTGGGCCACCGTGCTGACCGATGTGGAGGAGCGGCGCAAGCTCGGTCTGGCCTCGCGCGAGATTCTGCCGGACCTGGCGATCGTAGACCCCGCGCTGACGGCCAACCTGCCGGCCCGCGTCACCGCGGACACCGGCATTGATGTGCTCACCCACGCCATCGAGGCCTACACCAGCTCCTGGCACAACGATTTCTCCGACGGTCTCGCGCTGAAAGCCATCCAACTGGTGTTCAGCTACCTGCCGACCGCGGTCAGCCAGGGCGCCAAAGATATGGAGGCGCGCGAGCGGATGCACAACGCCGCCACCATCGCCGGTATGGCCTTTGGCAATGCGCAGGCTGCCCTGGCCCATTCGTTGGGCCACACGCTCGGCGCCAGCTTCCACATCCCGCACGGCCGCAGCGTGGGCATGTACCTGCCCTACACCATCGAATACTGCGTGCGCGGCCAGGACGCAACCCGTTACGCGGACATTGCGCGCTTCCTGAATCTGCCGGCCGCGGATGAGGCGCAAAGCGCGGCCAGCCTGGCCGCCGCGATCCGCGACCTGGAGCGCCAGATCGGCCTGCCCTTGTCGGGGCGTGAGATGGGCATTGACCCCGCGCAGTATGAGAGCGAAATTGGCCGCATGGTGGTCTTGGTGGAAGGCGACACCTCGGTGACGATGTCTTCCCGTGTGCCCAATCGGGCCGATACCGCCAAGCTTCTGCGCTACACCTTTGACGGCACACCGATTGATTTTTGAGCGCGTGCGCCTAACTGCTCAGGCGGTGCGCCGTCGCAAGCGTGCGATTGAATCAGGCCTGATGGGCGCACCGCCGGGCATCCAACCTGCGCCACGCGATGCCGGTCGGCGTAGGCCGACCTGGCGGCGGAACGCCCTTTCGGCCCGAATTCATTCGGCGGCTGCAATCGGCGCAGGATGCCCGAATAGTGAAGCGTGCGCGCCTGAAACCGCCGCGGCCTGGCAGCCGTGATCGTCGCCAGGCCGCCAGGCGGGATGACCCGCCCCGGGTGAAAATTCGCTGCCCACCGTGCGATCTGGGCAGCGCCTGACGAAAACGAGGACACTCGTATGACCACCCTCCCTGGCTATCTCGGCCACATCCTGCGTGTTGATTTGACGCAGCAGCGCACCTGGGTTGAGCCGCTCAATGAAGACTATGCACGCCGTTTCCTGGGCGGCAGCGGCCTGGGTGCGCGCTATCTGTGGGATTATGTCACGGCTGACACAGACCCCTTGGGGCCGGACAATCCGCTCATCTTCATGACCGGTCCCTTCGTGGGCACCACCACGCCGGCCGCGGGCCGCTTCAGCGTGGTGACGCGCTCACCCGCCACGCGGCTAACCGGCGAGGGCAACAGCGGCGGCTATTTTGGCCCAGCCATGCGCCAGGCCGGCTTCGATGGCATCATTATCACCGGCCAGGCGCAGACGCCAGTCTACCTGAGCATCGTCAACGGAGAAGCGCAGTTGCACGACGCCAGCCACCTGTGGGGTCTCGACAGCTACGCCGTGCAAGAACGGGTCAAGGCCGAGATCAGCCAGCCCAAGGCGCGCGTGGCCTGTATTGGCCCCGCGGGCGAACGGCTGGTCAAATTCGCGGCGGTGATGAATGACCACGGCCGCTGTGCCGCGCGCACCGGCCTGGGCGCGGTCATGGGCAGCAAGAAGCTCAAGGCCATTGCCGCCTACGGTCGCGCAGAAATCCCGTTGGCCGATCCGAAAGAGTTCAAAGAGACGCTGCGGCGCACGATGAACTTCGTCATCGAGGACCTCTTCACGCAGGCGCTGCGCGTGGGGGGAACGGTGCTCAGC
>CAZEPA010000473.1:0-3903 GCA_964513955.1 uncultured Anaerolineae bacterium
CCCCAGGTTTCTGCGCTGGCAATTGAGGGTGGTTAGCGAGCGGCCGCGGCGAGGAGAATGGGCAGGCAGGTGCGAGCAACGCGGGGGCCAAATTCGCGTACGGCTTGACGACCACGCGCCATGCCGGTGGCGTAGTTCGTGACAAAGCAGAGCGAAGCGTAGCGCAGGCCTAACTCGCGCGCCAGCCACACTTCGGGCGCCAGGGTCATGCCCACCACGTCCGCTCCGGCGCGGGCAAAGAGCGCAATCTCGGCCTGCGTCTCCAGGCGCGGGCCTTCGGTGCAGACGTAGGTGACGGGCGCAGCGTGGTAAGTTGCGGGAGCGTCGGTTCCTGCGGGCCGCGCGACGCTGAGCGCGTGCAGGATGGCCTGGCGCAGCGCGGGGTCGAACGCCGGGCCGGCCGTCGGCTGGCGCCAGCGATCGAAGCTCTGGGCGCGCCGCGCGCGCGTCCAGTCGAGCAGATCGGCCGGCGCGACCAGGTCGCCCACGGCCAGCACGGGGTTGATGGCGCCGACGCCGTTCCAACTGAGAATGGCGCGAAAGCCGAGCTGCTGCGCGGCCCACAGGTTGGCGCGATGATTGACAAAGCCGGCCGAGCGCTGCAGCTCGCCCACGCCGTGGCGCGAACTGAAGCCCACGGTCAAACCGTCGCGGCCGGTCAACCAGGTCACCGGCGCGGCCGGGCCAAAAGGCGTCTCCGTGGTGCGGGTCTCGCCCACCGCGCCAAACTCCGCCAGGTCAAGCCAATAGGCTGCGGTGCCGCCGTAGATGAGGGTGGTGGGATGTGAGGGTGAATCAGGCGTCATGAGCGTGTGGAACAGGATAGGACGATATTTGCGTCTTGGAGGCCATCCAAGCGCAACCCAGGGAACATGAATCGAGTTATCGTAGCAGCGCCGCCGTTGTCCGGTCAAAGATCGCGGTAGGCCTGTCAGCGTGGCGCAATCTCGATCACAAGAACAACCAGCCTATCGTCTTCGATGGCATAAATCATCCGCCAGTCCCCCAGGCGCAGGCGCCACAGGCTTTCATACCCCTTCAGCTTCTTACAGCCAATGGGGCGTGGATCGTTAGTCAGGCTAAGCAACAGCCGGTCGAGGCGGCTCAGCACATCTCTCGGCAGCCGCCGCAGCGCTTTCTCAGCCTGGCGCTCTAGAATCACCGTATAGGGCCCGGACGGCTCACTCATCGGTCAGCAGGCCTTCGACGGTAAGCTCTTCTCGGATGAGGGCATAGGGGCGACCGCGGCTGGGATCACCCCGCCAGGCTTCGAGAGCAGACTGCGCGCGGCGCGCGGCGCGCAGATCCTCTAGATCCTCCATCAGGGCCTCGTAGTCCGCGATAGGAATAACCGCAGCCATGGGCTTGCCATAGCGCGCGATCACTACATCCTGGCCGGCGTTGGCTGCGTCCAGGATATCGCGCCATCGCGTGCGGGCATCATCGCTATTCAGTATTTGCTGAACCATCCTGCCTCCGTAAGACTCGTTTGAATCTTACGGCATTTTACCGCCCATGTCCCTTCGTGTCAAACTACTCCATCCAATAACATCAGAGCCGGGTTATCAACATCTTTGCGACCAGGCGCTGCCGTTATGATACGCTGCCATGACGTACGAGGTCTCGATCGGGCTGTTGACAGTCCAGTGCAGATTCACTGTGGTAGCGCCGCAGGTGTTGTTTTTGGATGCGGCCAGGCCGGAGATGGAGCAGACCGGGATGGGTGTGGGCGTGGGAATAGCCGGACAGTCTTCGTAACAGTCATAACAAGTGCTGGTGGCGCTTCCGGCGCAGGGATTGGTGCCGCCGCAGATGATGGTTTGATCGCAAATGAGATTGCCGGAGCTACTAAAGCCCTTGCAGTTCTGCCGAAACGGACACGGGTTTCCGCCGCAACCCCAACCATCAGGGACACAGTAGTTACAACAGCTTCTTCCTGGCGTTGTGCATCTTTTGCAGAAACCATCCATAGGGTCGCATGTGCCGTTTCCTCCGCAGCCGCTCACGCGGCAGTCATAGGTCCCGGCTACAGTGCCGCACACTTGTCCGCTGCAGTTGGCCTGGCAGGTGTTTCCGCCTTGTGGAGGAGGCGTGGGAGTCGGCACTCCCGGCGGAGGCGTTACTCCGCCTGGCGGCGGATTTGGGACAGGCGTGGGGGTGTTATAAGGAGGAATGTCAGTCGGACACGGGTGCTGTGAACTGGGCGAACACACATGGCTTATACATATATATCCACACGCGCATTGGTTGGTTTCATCACAATCATCAGGTGGAGCAAAAGCATGCACAACATACATACGGTTGACCACTACCAGGCTTGCCAAGATAAAAAAGAAGGTCAATACAATGGTGCGCCGGTGTGTCATGGGTTTTTGAAACGGGAAGCAAATAAGCCGCCATGGATAACTCCCATTTCTCCTCTATTATGAAAGAAAACTTGGCGTATGTCAAGCAAGATTATGGAAAACTGGGACTCCAGCCTTTTTGTTTTGCTTCCCGGTTAAACCCATAGGTGTAGCCTTTGATCAGATCTTGTACTTCCCGTCTGGTCTGAGGGTTTGAGATCACATACGCGCCATTGTCTTTTTTTGCATCAAGGAGATCTTGAAAAATTGCAACACCCATGCTATTTGCTGCAATGTCTCCGTAGTGTTCGTCGTTCAGAAAATTAGCGGTATATCTCAGGGTCCATCTGTTTGTCATGGCCTCTTTCATGATGCCCGAAACTTGCATCCACCAGTTAGTCTCCTCGGAACAGTCTTTCAGAAAAGCAAGGTCAAGCTTGACTGAAGGACTGCCTCCCCCACTCCAAATGCCTTTTCCTTTGTTATTGATGATCTGCTGCACATCTACCAAAAATCTGAGCGGATTATCCGGAGAAAACGGCGCATGAAACCAGGGAAACAGTTTCAGTATCTGCGCGGTTTTTTCCGGCTTGACATAGGCAAGCGCATCAAAATAGCGCAGCAGCTTTGCTTTTTCCTGAGGCGTAAAGCCGACAATGTTGCCCGGAGCCTCGATATTCCGCCGCCATTCGGCATAGATCTGCTCCGGTGTTTTGAGCTGGGCTTTTGGTTCAAGCGGAGATACGGGCTTCCAGGTATTAGTTGCCTCATCGTACTGATGCGAAATCACGATGTTGTTTTCGTCCGATACCACAACTGCCCCCCAGTCTTCGCTCCACCATACCCTGGGGAACCTAAGCGCAAATTGGTCATATTGCTGACCGCTCATTGATTGGCTGCTGTCAGACCGAACGATCTTTGGAATTGACGTAACGGTGTATTTTCCATCACGATACACGTAGACAGCTTGATCCCCCACAATCACTACTTTTCCTTTCCCCAAAGGCGTATATTCGCTTGACTTGATTACTCCTTGCTTTAAGTTGTCCAGGCTTGCGTATTTTTCCAACCAGGCCATTTGTTGAGAAACGTCTTGTCCGGGCCGCAGGATAAACAGCGTTCCTGAGGCGTTTTGAAACACCCGGCCCTCAAAATCCAACGCGTCAAATTCGCCGTGCGGCGCCACATACGGCGCAATGGCCTTGTACACAGGATTGTCTTTTTCTATCCCGACTCCGGTCAGGGTAAACTTGCCCGCTTCAATGCCGGCCGCCGGGTCCGGAGTCGGCGTTTTGGTTGACGCTGATACAATACTCGGAGTAGGTGTGGGGGTTGGAGTATCGGCGTGAGGAGGTGGAGTTCCTGTTAACGTTGCAGTGGAAGTTGGAGAAACCTGAGCGGTGGCTGAGACGGGTAAGTTGAGAGGTTCAGTGGAGGGGACGACGGTCGCAGCCGCAGCCGGGGTATCCGGCCTGACCGCCGGGGCGGCGGTTTCAGTCACGCGGCCGGCGATGGGCGTCGGCCCGCGGCACGCGCTCAGCAGCAGCAGCGCGCCCAG
>CAZEPA010000474.1:0-3873 GCA_964513955.1 uncultured Anaerolineae bacterium
GTCCCAAGATCGGCCAGGGGCGTCTGGCGGGCCAGGTGGGCTGCGACTGGCGCGAAAATGTCACGGCCGTGAAAGGTTTGGCTGGGCTGGGCGCGCCAGAAGCGCGGCTCATCCAAATAGATGCAGATGCTTTCTGGCGCGCTGTCCAGCACGGCGCTGAAGAGGCCGTTATCGGGGCCGATGAAGATGGCGTTGGCGGTTTGTACGGCAAGCGGGCGGCGAGCGCTGCCTACGCCGGGGTCTACGACCGCTACATGAATGGCGCCTGGGGGAAAGAAAGGAGCGGCTTGCGCCAGGACATACGCTGCCTGCTGAATAGCCTGCGGCGCAATGGCATGCGTGATGTCCACGAGCGTCACGTCAGGCGCGATGTTCAGGATCACGCCTTTCATGGCTGCCACGTAGCCATCCTGGTCGCCGAAATCGGTCAGGAGGGTGATGATTGGCACGGGTTCCTCGTCTTTGAGTCTGCTGGGCTGCACGTGCGGGGCGGCGCGGCAGAAGCGAATCCTATTGCCAGGCATAACGACCCAGGGAAGACGAAGTTACAGCCTCAGCCAACCCCGGTAGATTACTTCTATTATTTTACCACACTTTTGGAGGAAAGCAGGAACAAAAAGATGCTAAGGCTGCGCGTCGTTGACGTCAATCCATACCATGTGCAGGGTGGGGCGCGGGCCCGGGCCGCTGTAATCTACCCGCAAGATCGCGCCGTTGAGGTCATTCGCCAGCTTAATGCGTCGCGTGGTATCGAACCAGGCCCAATTTCCAGCCGCGGTGCGATCCACCGGCAGGGTGATGCTGCTGAACTCGGTGGGTAGGGTGATGGTGAAATCGGCCTCGCTGTCGTTGACATACGCCAGGCGAATGTGCACGTTGTTCAACGTCTGGCCGTAATAGCTGAGGGTGCTGCTGATGCTGAAAGAGAGCGAGGGGCCGTCCAGGCGGCCGGCAAAGCGGGAGTAGATGTTGGTGGCGGCCTGCGGCAGCGGGTTAGGATCGTAGCAGGGCAGGCTGCTGTCGCCGCAGCGCACGCTGTACGGCCCATAAGCCACCGCCAGGAAGTGGTTGAAGTTGTCGTTGAAGCCTTCGCAATAGCCCTGGCAGAAGCTGCCCGTGTGCGGAAACTCCGTGCGATGAAAGGCAGTCCACAGATCGCGCGCGCTGCTTGGGCTGTCGCCAAACTGGCGCTCCACCCAATCGCCAAAGTCGCCCTGGCTGCCCTGGCGCGCCGAGTTGATGGCAGGGAAACCGTACTGCGTGTTGAAGACGCGCAGCTCACTGGCCTGGGGCGAACGGCAGTTGCCATCCGCATCCGTGTTGGCGCAGAACCACTCCGGCTGTGTATCAATAAAATCGGGCCAGAAAGGCCCCAAACCAAAAAGCCAGCTCCAGTATTCGATCTGGTGGCGCGCCACGCCTGACCAACTCTGTGAGGGTTCCAGCTTGATGGGCAGCACGCCCCGGTTGTCGAGCAGCAGTTGAAAGACGCTGCAGCGCGCGGAAGCGGGCGGCGGTGCGGGCGGCGGTCGTCGGATAAAGCCTGGGACATCATAGCGCATGCCGTTGAAGCCCAGCCCGATATGGCGATTGGTATACTGGGCGATGCCGGTGAACTGGCCCGGCACGCCGTAGACCCAGTTGCAGCGCAGGTAATCGTCCGGCGCGGGTGCGTAGAGAAGATAGACCGGCTTGCGAGGGAAAGCCTGATGAAACACATTGATGGCGTTGCGCACGAACTGGTCGTACTCGCCGCCGGGGTACGCCGAAATCAGGCATTGCGGCGACGCGGGGTTGGCGCAGTTGGCGATCATCTCTAGGGTGATGCCGCACCAGGGCGCGGCCAGGTTGGTTTCATTATCATAACCACCGGCGATAAACAGGCCGGCGATGCGCGGATCGTTATCAAACGCCGCGCCCAGGCGTTGGATGAGGGTCGTATACGCGCCTTGCAGCGCCGCGCTGTCGAGCCGCGGCACATACTCGGTGTGAACGAGAGGCTGGCCGTTGACCGTGCGCGTAACGCTGATGGCGTAGTTGGGCGCCAGGCCATTGGCGCCGCCTAGCCAAGATGGCACGTTATTGTTACAATAGCGGATGCCGTCCAATTCGTTGCCCTGTGACCAGAAGCGCGGCAGGCTGAGCCACAGCGGGCGGGGAGACAGCACCTGTCCGTCCACGGTGGTGACCTGCTGTTGGCCCAACAGGCGCAGGCGCTCTTCGATCACACTAAAATCGGTGCAGCCGGTGGGGTTGCTCTCGCAGTTGGCCGGGTTGATCTCAGCCCACAGGACATCGAGATGGGTGCCGAGTTCGACGCCTGGGATCTCGCGCGGCGCGCCGTTGAAGTTATCGCGATCCACCAACATGGCGGCGCCGGGCGCCAGGCTAGAGTCGGGCGCGGCTGGCGTCAGCGCGCCCGGGGCGCCTGCGCCGGGTACGCCCAACGCCAGCCCAGCCAGGGCCAGCAGCCCAAGCGTCGCCAACAAGGCCACGAGCAGACGCACGCGTGAAGATTTTGACATGCACAAACTATAATCGCAGCGCGATGAAAAGTCAAAGGCGCGCAGAACAAGGGACACTGATGCACATTCGAGCGTATCAACAATGGTTACAGGACTGGGATGCCGCGCGTGGCTGGGACCGGGTGGCGCCCACCCACACGCTGCTGCACGCCATGGAGGAACTGGGCGAGGTTGCGCGGGTGATTCTGCGGCGCGAGGGTTACAAGCCTTCCACCTCAGCCGATCAATGGCAGATCGAGTTCCGTGAAGAACTATCAGACGTTTTTGTCTTTCTCTTCAAGTTGGCCTATCAGTGCGGCGTTGATGTGGAGGACGCGCTGCAAGCAGGCATGGCCAAGGCGGATGCTCGCTACCCATTGGAGACCGGCGCGCCCGAACTGGCGCGCTATCTGGCGCAGCAGGCGCAGCCGAAGCCCTGAACTTGTCCGGGGCCGTTGGCATTTGCCATATCGGGCATTGGCGTCTTATAATGGCCTCCCTGCGCCCGGGTAAGGCCGCGGCCGCCTGCGCAGAGACCATCAGGAGTCTAGTTCGTGGAACATCCAGTCGCCCGCATTCGCTGCAGCGTGGGCGTGACAGCGCACAATGAAGCCGTCAACATCGGCGCGCTCCTCAATGCGCTGATCCAACAGCACCTCCATCAGGTCGAGATCAGCGAGATCATTGTCGTCGCCAGCGGCTGCACCGATGACACCGTGCCCATCGTCGAACGCAAAATGGCCGAAGACGCGCGCATCCGGCTGATCGTGCAGCCGCGGCGTGAAGGTAAAACCGCCGCGATTAACTTATTTCTGCAGGCAGCGCGTGAAGATATCTGTGTCTTGGAGAGCGGCGACACGTTGCCGCGCGAGGATGCGGTGGAGCACATGGTGCGTATGTTCAGTGACCCGTTGGTAGGGATGACGGGCGCGCACAAAATTCCCGTCAACACGCCTGACCACATCGTTGGCCTCTTTTCGCATCTGCGCCTGCGCATGGAGCACGAGCTGTGCCTGGAGATTCCGCGCCTGGGTGAGATGATCGCGTTCCGTAAGGTGTTCGATCAAATACCGCCCGATGTGGCAATGGATGAAGCGTTCGTAGAGGCATTGGTGGTCAAGCGCGGGATGCAGGTGCGCTACGCGCCGGATGCGGTCGTTTTCAACACAGGCCCCGACACCGTAAGCGATTTTGTGCGCCAGCGTCGGCGCAATCACGCCGGGCATCTCTATTTGCAGCACAAGTATGGTTATCAGGTCTCCAGCATTCAGAACGGCCGCGTCCTCAAGATTGCCTTCAAAGAAATCTGGGGCGCCATTCGCCTGGTCTACACCCTGTTCGTGATGGCCTTCCTGGAAGGCTATGCGCG
>CAZEPA010000475.1:0-3872 GCA_964513955.1 uncultured Anaerolineae bacterium
AAGATCAACATCAACACCGCCAGCCTCAGCGAGCTGCAGCAGCTGCCCGGCATCGGGCCAGCCATGGCGCAACGCATCGTGGAAGGTCGGCCGTATCGAGCCGTACAAGATTTGAAAAAAGTCAAGGGCATTGGCGATGTGACGTACGCCAAGCTGGCGCCGTTGATTACAGTGCAGTAACGCAGGCTGAAGCATCAACCCCTCTCTGACTCGCTGCGCGGAACATGAAAAAACCTCGCAGCGACCCTTCTACTATCGGTCATCTCCTCATCCTCATTTTCAATCGGGCACATGCGTGGTATAATCTGCAGCGTCAGATTAACGAAGGAGGCCTGACAGCCCATGACCATTCTGAATCGCATCAACCGCATGGTGTTAGAGCACGGACGTGTGGTCAACGATTCTATCCTAAGCGTGGACACCCTGCTCAATCACCGCATTGACTATGCGTTCAGCGCCTACTGCGGCGACGCGCTGGCGCACCTGGTCAAAGGCCAGCCGGTTGATGTCATTCTCACGGCCGAAGCCAGCGGTATTAGCGTAGCCGTCTTTATGGCGATCGTCCTGAACAACGAGCAGTGGCCGCACCCGGCCGCCGTGGTTTTTGCCAAGAAGAGCCGCCCGGTCACGCTGGCTGAGGATGGCTTCTATGTGGTCAACAGTTACAGCCGCACCAAAGAGCGACCGGTGCAGCTTTTCCTGGGCAAGCACGTCATTGCCCCCGGCGCCCGAGCCTTCATCGTAGATGACTTCATGGCGCGCGGCACCACCATGGCCGCGCTCGGCGACCTGGTCTTGCAGGCAGATGCGCAGATCGTCGGCTTCGGCGCCGTCATCGAGAAGGTATTCGAAAACGGTCGCCAAGAACTGCAGCGCTTCGGCGCGCCAGTTCATGCGCTCGTGCAAGTCACATCCCTGGCGGGCGGTCACATTCACCTGGCGGCCATCCCTGAGGCGGCCGCGTGATCCCCTGCGATCTGTTTGTCACCTGCTTGATTGATTTGTTCTACCCTGACACAGGCGAGGCCGTGGTGACAGTGTTGGAAAAACACGGCTGCCAGGTCCACTTTCGACCCGCGCAAGAGTGCTGCGGCCGCTTTGCGCTCGAAGCCGGCTACGTCAACGACGCCATCCTGCAGGCGCAGCATTTCTGTGATCTCTTTGCCGATGCTGAGAACATTGTCGTGCCCTCCGCGGCCTGCGCCGCGATGATCAAGCTTGAGTACCCGCGCCTGCTGCCCAACGATCCACGGGCCGCGGCGCTGGCCAGCCGCACCTGGGAATTGAGCCAGTTCCTGGTTGACATCCTGCACGTCAGCGATCCGGCCGCTACGTACGCGGGTAAAATCGCTTACCAACCGGCCTGCCATCTCTTGCACGATCTGCACAGTGCGAGCCAAGCGCCTGCGCTCCTCAGCGCCTTACAGGGCGCCGCGTTGGTGCCCTGGCGTGAATCCGACGAATGCTGCGGCTTTGGCGGCCCCTTTGCACTCAACTTGCCCGATATTTCTGGCTCTATCCTTGAAAGCCATGTTCGCCATATCGAGGCCAGCGGCGCAGATGTTGTAGTCACCTGCGATCCCGGCTGCCTGCTCCACCTCAATGGCGGGCTGGCCCGCGAGGGGTGTCGAGCGTCGGCCGTGCATCTGGCGGACCTGTTGGCCGGCCGCGTCACGCCGCCGGTGCGGCTGCCGCCGCCCAAAGCGGTCAAGCCGAAGCTGCGCCCGCGCCCCTGGTAGGCTGCCGCCCGTTTGGAGACAAAACTGTGACTGTTCATCCCTCTGCCGGGCCATTCCCCGATCCATCGCCTCCCGAAAGCCGCCGCGACTGGCTGCTGCTTGGCCTGGCCGTGATCGCCATCATCGGCATCACGCTGCTGGCGCCGGGTGGGCTGCTCGACAAAGCAGACAAAATCGGCTATGCCGTTTGCCATCGTATCACCGTGCGTTCCTTTTTGATCGGTGAACGGCAGATGCCGCTCTGCGCACGATGCACCGGCCAATACCTGGGTGCAGTCGCCGGTCTGCTCTACCTCTTGATCCGCGGGCGCGGACGCGCCAGCGAGCTGCCCGCTGCGCCCGTGCTGGGCGCGCTCTTGCTTTTTCTCGGCCTTTGGGCCTTCGATGGCGTCAATTCGTATCTGACTCTCTTCGCTGGTATGCCGCACCTATATGAGCCGCGCAACATCTTGCGCGTGAGCACGGGCCTGCTGCAGGGATTTGCCGTGATCAGCCTGGTATGGCCGGTTTTCAACATGACAGCCTGGGCGCAGCCTGACCCACAGCGATCCCTCGACCATGTGCGTGAGTTAGCCCTGTTGGTGGGCGTCGGTGCGCTGCTGGTGCTGGCGCTGCAGAGCGATGTGGAAGCCATTCTGTTCCCCCTGGCGCTGATCAGCGCGCTCGGCACCCTGCTAATGCTAACCCTCGTGCTGACGGTGATGGTCTTGCTGGTTCTGCGCCGCGCCAACCGCGCCCACGCGTGGAGGCATCTCCTCATGCCGCTGGCGCTCGGCCTCGCCTCCAGCCTGACCCTCATCGCGCTGATTGACGCGGGCCGCGCCGCGTTGACCCAGGCGCTGGGCCTGCCTTTTTAACTGCACATCTCATCTAGCCTGGGTTGCCAGGCGCGTCAAAGTTTGCTATAATGCGTCTTGTTGTTTGATCCCCACGGTTCTGTCACCCAATTCTCTTTTTTCATCACGATCGCAGGAGGCATTGTCATGATCCAAGGTGTCAATTTCAACGAAATGATCAGCCAGAGCATCAAGGTGCTCACCCAACCCCGCATTGAAACCTTCGAGGAGTTCGAAAAGCATGGCGGCCAGCGCGAGGCGCTGACCTATGTCGCCGTGGCCGCGGGCCTGGCCGGCATCGTGGCTTTGATTGTCGGCATCTTCACCGGCAGCGTCGTGGGCGCCATCATTGCGTTGGTGGGCGCGCTCGTTGCCCCATTGCTGTCCTTCTTTGTCTTTGCCTTTGTCGTCAACTGGATGGGCAAACAGCAGGGAGGCACCGGTACGCAGGATGAGGTGTTCTACTCCTGCGCCCTCTACACCGCGCCCATTCTGGCCATCACCGGCATCGTGGGGAACATTCCGCTCCTTGGTTGTCTGTTCGCCCCGGTCAGCCTGATCTTGGGACTTTACCAAATCTATCTTGGCTACCTGGCCACGCGTTCCTCGATGAACCTGGACCAGAATAAGGCGATCATCACCGTGATCGTTGCCATCATCGCGCAGTGGATCGTCTTCGCTGTGATCGGCGGTATTATCGCCGCAATCGCGGTCGGCATCGGTGTCAGCTCCGGCGCCATTCAATTGCAGAACTAGGAGCAGATTTTTTGGATATTCAGAAATCCTTCACCTTCCCGCTCGAAGATGAAAAGTGGACCAACAAGGTCCTCGTGGGCGCTGTCATCAGCGCAGTTCCCATCCTGGGCATGGCGGCCAGCGGCTACGGACTCGATGTGATCAAGAACGTCATCGAAGATGAATCGCGCCCGCTGCCCACCTGGGACGACATCGGCGCGATGTTCGTGCGCGGGTTAGTCTACACCATCGGCGTGATTGTCTATTTCTTGCCTTTGCTGCTTCTCGGCTGCGCCTTTGCCGTGCTGGGCGGCGGGCTGAGCGCGGCCATGAGCGATTCACAGTCCGCGCAAGACTCGATGGGCGCACTGTTGGGTGGAGCCGGTCTCCTTTTCGGCTGTCTGGGGTTGCTCTACACGTTGATCGTGCTGGTCATCCTGCCCGCAGCCACCGTACGCTTCGCCCTGAGCAACAAGTTGGGCGAGATGTTCAAGTTCAACCTGTTGTTAGCGGACATTCGGCGCAATGTCTCCGGCTATCTGACGGTCATCCTGGTCGTCGT
>CAZEPA010000476.1:0-3867 GCA_964513955.1 uncultured Anaerolineae bacterium
GGCGCAGCGAACGCCTTTGGCTTTTTGAAGGCAAACTGGTATACTGGCTTTACCGTCTGCTGTTTCTGATAATTCCGCCGGTCTGACAACCGGTGCTCAAGCGATGGATGCGGTATGTTCAATCAGGCCTTACGCCAGACAACCAGCACAACTCCCGCCACCCAGCCGCGGCCCTCGCCGCTGTACACCCAAGTGCGCCAATTACGCTGGCTGGCGCCCGCAGTCATCGTGGCTGTCGCCGCGCTCCACCAGGTGCTCATCCGTCTACTGGTCACGCCGACCTGGCAAAGCGTGGCCGAACTTCTCCTCTTCAGCATCTCCGGCACCCTGGCGGCCTGGCTGGCCTTGACCTGGATTGCCAACGCCATTGCGCGTCAATCTGACACGGAAGAGAGACTGCGCCAGGCCTTCGCTGAACTAGAATTCAACCACCAGAAGCTGTTGGCGATGCATGATCTGGAGCAACGCGTGACCGCAGCCACCGATGAACAGGCAGTCCTGGCGTTGGCAGCGCAGGCGCCGCTGCAGTTGACCAATGCGCGCGCCTCGACCGTCATCACCTTCGACGAAGACCGCGACCGCCTCAACCTGGACATGGCCTGGGGGCTCAGCGACCGCTACCTCAGCGGCCTGCGCCGCCGCCTTGATGGCGGAGTGGCGGCCGGCCGCTGCCGCGCCTGTCAGGTGCTTAGAACTGAAGCCTCCAGCGACTGCCCTCTGTTCGTGGACCTGCACGATCTGGCGCGTGACGAGGGCATCAATTCCCTCATCTGCCTGCCCATCAACCACGAGCAGGAGCGCGTCGGCGTGATTTCAGCCTATTTCCCTTCCGCTGATGGCCCGCCGGAAGACCACGTGCGTCTGCTCAACATCCTCGGCACTTCCATCGCGGCGATGTTGGAGACTCTGCGCGCCCGCGTGCGGCAGGTCGGCGCGCTGCATGCGCTTGACCGGGCCACGCAATCGCCGGCGACGGTGTCGCGCGATCAGGTAAGTGAATTGGCGGCCCAGGTGCTTGACATCACCGCAGCGGGCTGGCAGGCGCAGACCGGTGGGCTGTTCCTGTTCGATACGGCGCGCCAGATGTGGACCTGCCAGGCGCGGCGTGACTTGGGCGCGGATGTCAGCGACCCACGCTTTGGCCTGGGGCTCCAGATGGTTGCCCGGGCCTATGCCGCGGGCGCGCCGGTGATGGCGCCAGATTTAGGCGCCAACGCAGGAGGCGGGCTGCTCTCTGCGGCCGCCGCGCCCCTGGCGGCAGAAGGTCAAGTTTTCGGCGCTATCTTCCTGGGCGCGCGACGCCGACGCGCGTTCAGTCAACAGCACAGCGAACTCCTGACGACGATGGCCCACCAGATTGCCCTGGCGATTCGTCACGCGCAGCTCCTATCGCAAGTGAACCAAATGGCGGTCTTGGAGGAACGATATCGCCTTTCGCGCGAGATTCACGATGGTCTGGCGCAGACCCTGGGTTATCTCGGTTTGCAAGCAGAGCGCCTGGAGCAGCTCCTCCACAGCGGGCGACAAGCCTCCGCGATACAGGAGCTGGGCGAGCTGCGTCAGTCCATCCGCGGCGCCTATGTGGATGTGCGCGAAGCGATTGACGGCCTGCGGCTGACGGCCGAAAAACCGGGCGCGATCACCGCCTGCCTGGCCGATTACACGGCGGATTTTGCGCGGCAAACGGGCATCGCCGCCCAGTTTAGCGCAGAGCCGCCAGGGCTTGAAACCAACGCAACCACCGGCTTTCAGCTCCTGCGCATTGCCCAGGAAGCGTTGACGAACGTGCGCAAACACGCCCAGGCCCGGCAGGTCACCGTGGCGCTGCGCGCGGAGGGCGATCACTGCACCCTGGCTATCACCGACGACGGCCGTGGCTTTCCGACGATGAGCGACCCAAGCCGCATCTATCGCAGTCACGGCCTGGCCTCCATGCGCGAACGCGCGGAGGGCCTGGGCGGCGCGCTCACCATTGCCACCGGTCCCGAGCAGGGCACGCGCCTGGCTGTTACAGTACCGCTTACGACGCCCGAGTGAATCATCTCATGATACGTATTGCCATCGCCGACGATCATCACCTGTTTCGTGAGGGCCTTGTGCGCATCCTCAATGACATGGACGGCCTGCGTGTGGTCGCGAATGCCAGCAGCGGCGAAGAGATACTGGCCGCTGTACTCAAAGCGACGCCCGACCTGGTATTGCTGGATGTCAACATGCCGGGCATGGGCGGGCTAGAAGCGGCGCGGCGGCTCCGCCAGGGCTATCCCGACCTGCCTATCCTGATGCTGACTGTCTCTGAGCGCGAAGAAGACCTGTTCACGGCCATTCGGGCCGGCGCGCGCGGCTATCTGCTCAAAAACAGCACCAGCGCCGAACTGGCGGATGCCATTCAGCGCGTGCACGCGGGCGAAGCTGTGGTCAGCCCAGCAATGGCGATCAAGCTATTGAACGAATTTGCTGCGCCTCGGTCTACCGCGGGCGCCGCAGAGCCGGACGAGCTGACCGAGCGCGAGCGTGAGGTGCTGCAGTTCGTGGCGCGCGGCTTGAGCAACAAGGAGATTGCGGCCGCGCTTTCCCTGTCGCCGCACACGATCAAGGCCCACCTGGGCAGCATTCTGGACAAGCTGCACCTGCGCAGCCGCGCCGAAGCGGCCGCCTGGGCCGTGCGCGCAGGGCTTTCTAGCGTTTCCCCGCCGCCAGGATCTACAACCATCCCGCCTGCGTGGGGAGATGGCTCTCGCACCCCGCCCACGGGCCACAAGTGAGGTTTTCCTCCCTCTTCCGTTCGACATGACCTGCGACCCTGCCGCTTGCCCGGAAGACAGCGCGCATCCCACCAGAAAGCCTGCGGTGAAACACCCTGCTCGGTGCGCATTGATTGGCGAACCACAGGATTAGCCCATTTGGCCTATGACCAGCGCCGATCTCTTAGCCAAATGGCGACCTGGCAGGCAGCCGTTTTTCTATCCTCTACTCTCTCCCTCTGGGCGACGACAGAAGCTGTTGTTTGTGCCACAATCAACTTACCTATGAGCGTACACGTATTCTTGATCGGACATGGCCTGTTTCGTGACGGACTGGCGCGCCTGCTCGCCTCCGAACCGTCGGTTGTCATCGTCGGTGCGGCCGATACGTGGGCCGAAGCCGAAAATTCGCTGTTGTCCGCGCAACCGGATACGCTGATTGTAGATCATGCCGCGCCAGAGTTACGCCAGGATGACCTGGCGCCGCTGTTGGTCGGCGCCGCGGCGCGCCGGGTCATTTATGTCACCTTAACTGACAACACCATGGTGGTGCACGAGCGTCAGGCTCGCACCTGCGCCACCGTTCCCAACCTGCTGCGCGTCCTGCGCAAACCAGCGGCGGTGCCGGCCGCGGCCACGAAAAGCAGCCGCGCGAGCCGGCCGCCGCAACAACCGCGAGTCGCACCATGAGGCTCTTCATGCGCGTGCTCTACGTGACGGGTGGATTCCTCATTGCATCGGTTTTGGCTTTCGCCACGCTGCAGCCGATCAAAGTGCTGCCGCGCATCAAGCTGGCGCCTGCCTTTGCCCTGCACGATCAGACTGGCGCCGCGCTCACCAGCGAAGATCTGCGCGGCCAGCTCGTGCTCTACAACATCACGTACACCGGCTGCCAGGCGCCTTGTCCGCAGACGGCAGCCACCCTGCATGCGGTGCAGCAGCGTCTGGTCGCCGCCAACTCGCAGAGCCTCCCGGTCAGGTTGGTGACGATCTCCTTCGATCCCGATCATGACTCGCAGGCGGCTCTGGCGGCCTACGCAGACCGCGTGGGCGCGGACCCCGCCGTTTGGCGTGTGGCAACGGGCGATCCCACGGCGCTCAAAGTCGCCATTGGCGATGGTTT
>CAZEPA010000477.1:0-3836 GCA_964513955.1 uncultured Anaerolineae bacterium
GACGCCGATGAGATGGCGACCAAACAGCAAAACCTGCACCGCCTACTTCTGGGTTTGCTGCGCCGCTGCCGCACGCGCGTGCACTTGGGCCTCACGCAGTGGGGCGAACAGGGCTTTGAGCAGCAGGGGCTGTTGGTGCAAGTGCTGCAGCGCGTGCTGGGCCAGCTCGAAAACCCCTCGACGTCCGAGGTCAAGGTCTGATGGATACACCCGCCGCCACAGCCGGCTCGCCGACGCGTTTCGCGCCTCGACCCGCGCAGGCGCGCGTGCTGCAGTTCCGCGGCGGTCGCCTCGGGATCAGCGCGGTGCCGGGGAGCGGCAAAACCCAAACGCTGAGCCAACTGGCCGCACAGCTCGTGCGCGATCTGGCGGCGCGACCGGATGAAACGCTCAATCCCTTCGAGGCCCCGGAAGTGCTCATTGTCACCTTCTCCAATTCAGCCGTGGAGAACTTTCGCCAACGCATCGCCAGTATTTTGCGCAGCGAATTTGGGCTTCTGCCCAATGTGGGTTACCGCGTGCGTACGCTGCACGCGCTGGCAAACGACATCGTCCGTATGCGCCCCGCGCTGGCCGGGTTGGCCGATGACTTTCAGATTGCCGATGAACGCGCCGCGCAACAGGTGCTGGATGAAGCCTTGCAGCATCAGCTCAGCCTGGAACCAACGGCGCTCGATTACTTCCTCGCAGAAACGCTCAGCGAACCGCAGAGATTCATGGTCCGCCGCGAAAAATGGCCGGAGTTGGCGCGCGACATTGCCAGCGCGGTCATCCGCCGCGCCAAGGATTTGGAGCTGACCCCAACCGAGCTGCGCCAGCGTCTAGGGCCTTTGGACGGCTCGCGCCACGCGCTGCTGCGCTTGGGGCTGGCTGTGTATGAAAGCTATCAGCGCGGCCTGCAAATGCGCAACATGGTAGACTTCGACGACCTGATTCGCCTCGCGCTGCTCACTTTGCGCCTGGCGCCCGACTTTCTAGATCGGCTGCGCCGCCGTTGGCCCTACGTGCTGGAAGATGAAGCCCAAGACTCCAGCCTGCTGCAAGAAAAAATGCTGCGCTTGTTGACGAATACCAGTGAGCAAGGCGCGCAGGGCGTGGGCGGCGGTCATTGGGTGCGGGTGGGCGATCCTAACCAGGCCATCAATACCACCTTCACGACAGCCGATCCTGAGCACCTGCGCCAGTTCTTGCACGAACCGGGCGCGGTGCGCCATGATTTGCCCGATTCTGGTCGCTCAGCGCGTCCCATCATTGACCTGGCCAATTACCTGGTAGATTGGACTTATACCGCCCATCCAACAACCTGGCTGCGTCGTCACGCGTTTTTGCAGCAGACTATCCGACCGACGCCGCCCGATGACCCGCAGCCCAATCCCACGGAGTCGTTCATCTACCTGGATGAACGCAGCCACACGCCGGACAGTGAATTGAAGGCCGTGGCCGATTCCCTACGCCGTTGGTTGCCCGATCACCCTGATTGGACGGCGGCCGTGTTGGTGCCAGAAAACAGCCGCGGCTTCCAACTTGCGGCCGAAATGAAGGCGCTTAACTTGCCCTACGAAGAACTGCTGCGCAGCAGCGCGGAGACGCGCAACGTCGCTGGCAAGCTGGAAGTGGTGGTGCGTTACCTGGCGCAGCCCGATCAGCGTCTGCAGCTAACCGACGTTTATCGGCAGGTCTGGTGGGGCCGCGGACGCGAGGTTGAAACAGAACTGGTTGAGGACGAGACCGCGGAGCCGGCGGAGGCTGCGGCGCCAGCCGATGAGGCTGAACATACCCTGCGCGACGCGCTGCCAGCCGCGGCCGTCCCGCTCAGCGCCGGGCCGCTGCCGTTATCAACCCTGAGCCTGGCGCAATCGCAACAGGTGCAGAAGGCCCTCAGCCGTTTGACCAATGTGGAAGATTTCCTTTATCCCGGCCCGGGCGGCGACTGGCTGGCCGCGTTCAAGTTAGCCCTGGAACAGCCGATGGTCATGGACGACCTGCGCAACTTCCGCCAGGCAGTGCAGCGCTGGCTGGAGGCCAGTGTGCTGCCCATTGATCAGCTCGTTTTGACCCTGGGGCGGGAACTGTTCACGGAGCCAAGCGAATTGGCCTTGACGCACAAGCTGGCGGTGGTGCTGACGGGCGTGGCTGAAACAAAAACAGGCGTGCGCCTGCCCGAGTTAGCCGACGAGCTGCAAATCATTGCCCGCAACCAGCGCCGCTTCTTGGGCTTCGATGCCGCGGACAACGGCTACGAACCCAAGAAGGGCATCGTGACCATCGCCACCATGCACGCGGCCAAAGGCTTGGAGTGGGATCGCGTGTACCTGATGGCTCTGAACAACTACAGCTTTCCCGCGGCCCAGCCGCACGACGCCTATCAATCCGAGCCGTGGTTTGTGCGCGATGATTTGAATCCCCAGGTTGAAACCCTGGCGTTGATGGATGCGATCATGCAGGATGATCTGGCCGGCTATGTCGAGGGCAAAGCCTCGGCGCAGGCGCGGTTGGATTACGCGGCGGAGCGGCTGCGCCTATTCTACGTCGGCATCACGCGCGCGCGCAAGGACCTCATCATCACCTGGAACATTGGCCGCTTCGGCGCACAGGACAGCGCGCGGCGCAATCAAGCCGCCGCAGCCTTTCTCGCGCTGCACGAATACTGGCGCACGCGCCTCAAGGGGCGACCATAGAGCGGCCCGATGTAGGCTCCTCTGCAGCCAGTTCTTTCCCCTCACACCCTTACGGAGTAAAGCCTTGAAGTTACATAACCTCATCGTGATCGGCTGCCTGGTCGGCGTTGTCCTGGCGGCCAGTTTTGATCATGGCCGCGCCCAGCGCGGCCGCGCAAACCAGATGGACATTGGCGCCTGGGAGCTGCAGTACAGCCATCCCAACCCGGAAGCTACCCTGCGCAGCATTAAGATGCTCGACGCTCAGGTGGGCTATGCAGTGGGCGGTTCGGATTGGTATCCAGATCTGGGCGGCGCCTTTGGCATCATTTTGAAGACGACCAACGGCGGCGTCACGTGGACAGAACAAGCGCACCCGGCCACCGGCTGGCTGCACGGCCTGGATTGCCTGGACGCCAACACGTGTTGGGCGGCCGGGCAATATGGCTATATCCTGCGCACCACCGACGGCGGGGCGTCCTGGCTGCTGTCGCAAACCCCCAACTATGGCGGTTGGCTTTACTCAGTGGGCATCGTCACGCCCGACACAATTCTCCTGGGCGGCACGCAGGGCGAGGTCTTCCGCTCGACCAACGCCGGCGCAAGCTGGCGACTGTACGATGTAGATGGCGGCCCCGGGGGCGTGGTGATTTGGGATTTTGCCTGCTTCAACGGCGCGACCTGCTACGCCGCGGCGAATGGCGCCAAGCTCTATCAATCTACGGACGGCGGACAAAGCTGGAGCTTTTTCTTTGCCACCGGCGCCGACAACACGGCCATCCACTGCGTGAGCAGCAGCCGTTGTTGGATGTCTGGCGCCACCTCGCAGCAGGGCATTGTCTACTACTCTGCGGCCGCGGGCAGCACTGCGCCGTGGGACCAGCAAACGCGCAAGTCGGGCCGCAAATTCTTTGACATCGCCGTGTTGGCCAACGGCGTAGGCTGGGTTGTAGGCGGCGAAGGCGACGATCCGCACTACATCGGGGCGCTGGCCTACACTGCGAACGGGCAGGATTGGGACAATGTGGCCGCGCCGGCCGGGGCCAAAGAGTTCTGGGACATTGAATTACTCGATGAAAACCACGGGTGGCTCGTCAGCCATGATGGCAGCATTTACAGCTATCGCGCGCCTGCCACCCCCACGCCCACCGCCACCAATTCGCCGACCGTGACGCTCAC
>CAZEPA010000478.1:0-3823 GCA_964513955.1 uncultured Anaerolineae bacterium
GTAAGGAGACACTATGACGATGAATCGAGTCTGGAAGACCTCATCTATCATCTCCGTGGCGCTCGCCGCCCTCCTGGTGGTGATGGTTGTCCTTGTCAACACCACGGGGCTGAAGAGCACAACCTGGTTACGGGTGCTGTTTGGCGTCAGCGCCCTGAACTTCACCCTGCGCGCCGCAGTCCCCCTGATTCTGGGCGCCTTGAGCGGTATTCTGTGTGAACGCTCTGGTATCATCAACATTGGCATCGAAGGCATGATGCTGGCCGGCGCTTTTGCCGGCTTCGTCGCCAAAGTTGCCACCAACAGCTGGCCGCTGCTGCTCAGCCTTATCTTTGGTGTCGTAGTTGCTCTAGCTGTGGGGGGATTGATGGGTCTGCTGCATGCTACCCTGTCCACCCGGTTCAAGATGGATCAGATCATCTCTGGCACCGTGATGATCATTCTAGCCACCGGCTTCTCCTCGTACCTGTTCGACCGCAACGCGATTGCGGAGGGCAAGTTCTCGGCGGTCCACATCCCCTTCTTAGCCGATATTCCGGTGATTGGGCCGGTGCTGTTTGAGAATCCACCGATTACGTTTTTGACGTTGGTCCTGGTCTTCGTTGTGCACTACGCCCTTTTCTACACGCGCTGGGGCTTACGTACGCGCGCCGTGGGTGAGCATCCCCGCGCCGCGGACACCGTTGGTATCAATGTCAATCGTTACCGTTACGTCAATACCGTCATTGGCGGCATGTTGGCGGGCCTCGCCGGCGGTTTCCTGGTGCTGGAGGCGGTAGGACAGTTTCAGGAAGGGATGACGGCCGGCCGCGGCTTCATTTCGCTGGCTGCTATGATCTTCGGCAACTGGAATCCCTTCGGCGCGCTGGGCGCGGCCATTCTGTTCGGGTACACGCAGGCCCTGCAAAACGAGCTCTTGTTGGCTGGCGTTACCAACGTGCCGCGCCAGTTTATCAGCATGCTGCCGTACGTAGTCACGATCATTGCGGTGTCTGGCTTTGTCGGCCGGGTGCGCCCCCCCGCGGCCGAGGGCAAGGTGTACGAAACTGAAGGCGGAAAGGAATAGAGGGGGTAACGCATGAGCCAGAATCCTCAAAACCAGGCGCCCGTGTTGGAAGTACGCAACATCACAAAACGTTTCCCCGGCGTGGTCGCGAACAGCGATGTCAATTTGAAACTGTACCAGGGCGAGATCTTGGGCTTGCTGGGCGAAAATGGCGCCGGCAAATCTACCTTGATGAACATCATCTACGGGCTTTACCATCCGACCGAGGGTGAAATCCTGGTCAACGGCAAGCCTGTCCGCATGAACACGCCTAAGGACGCCATCGCCTTGGGCATCGGCATGGTCCATCAGCACTTTCAACTGGTGCCCGTGATGACCGTGGCCGAGAATATCATGTTGGGCAGCGAGAGCACCAAGAATGGCTTCCTCGACACGCGCGCGGTCGCCAAGCGCATCCAAGAACTGTCAGACCGCTACAACCTGTCAGTAGATCCTTATGCGCTGATTGAGGATTTGCCCGTTGGCATTCGCCAGCGCGTGGAGATCGTCAAGGCGCTCTATCGCAACGCCAACATCTTGATTCTGGACGAGCCAACGGCTGTGTTGACGCCGCAGGAAATCGAGGGCCTCTTCCAGGTGATGGAGCTTCTACGCCAGCAGGGCAAATCTATCGTCTTCATTACCCACAAACTCAAGGAAGTTCTGCGCATCACCGACCGGATTGCCGTGCTGCGCGGCGGTAAGACCGTGGGTGAAGCCGATCCAAAGACGGCCACACAGGGGAGCCTGGCGGCAATGATGGTGGGCCGCGAGGTCATCCTGGTCGTTGATAAGAAGCCGTCTACGCCGGGCGATCACATGCTTCGGGTGCGCGAGGTGTCAGCCGCCAATGACATCGGGGGCACGGCGCTGAACAAAGTCACGTTCGACGTGCATGTGGGCGAAATCTTGGGCATTGCAGGCGTGCAAGGCAATGGTCAAACCGAACTGGTCGAAGTCGTCACTGGCTTGCGGCCGGTAACGGGCGGCAAGATCGAGATCAGCGACAGCGACATGACCAATGCCAGCCCGCGGCGCGTCACGGAAGATGGGCATAGTTGCCACGTCCCGGAAGACCGCCATGCGTACGGGATGGTAGATTCCTACAGCGTGGCCGACAATATGGTTTTGAACACGTACTACAAGGCCCCGTTCGCGCGCGGCGTCAATGTGCAGCCGCATGCCATCCGTGAGCACGCCGAAGCGCTGGTCAAGAAGTTCGATGTGCGCACACCATCCGTCGAAAAGGCCGGCGGCGGTTTGTCTGGCGGCAATCAACAGAAAATGGTGGTGGCGCGTGAATTCAGCCGACCGATCAAGCTGCTCATTGCTGCGCAGCCGACGCGCGGCATTGATGTCGGCTCCATTGAATTCATTCACAACCAGATTGTGGCGAAGCGCGACGAAGGCGTGGCCGTGCTGCTGGTCAGCTCGGAGTTGGATGAAATCATGGCCTTGTCCGACCGCATCGCGGTCATGTACAAGGGCGAGATCATAGATATTGTGCCGCGTGATAAGGCCACGCGTGAAGGGCTGGGCCTGCTCATGGCAGGAGTCCATCCAGAGAAATAAGGCGCCGATGGCGGGCTGTTGCTTTGCCATGACATCGTTCCCGCGTTATAATCAAAGGGCACCGGACATGTGCTGGTGCTTCATGGTGGGTGCAGCCGTGTGTTCCATCACATACCGTTTACAGGAAAACCCTGTCGGGACAGACGGAATTACAGGCGTCTCTGCTGTGAAAAGAAAGGAGGATGGACGAAGACCAAAGCGAGTTTAGTTTTTAGGCGGCGGCAAACACTGTCCATCATGCACAGCCGTCCTTTCGAATATTGCCAGTTTTACGGATACTCAAAGAGGAGATTGCGAAATGCGTAAGCACGTCTTTACACTGTTTTCGGTGCTAGTCATCGTGGCGATGCTCTTGAGCGCATGCGGTGGCGGAGCTACCCCGACTCAGGCTCCGCAAGCGACCGAAGCACCCAAGGCCACGGAAGCACCCAAGGCCACCGAAGCACCCAAGCCGGCCGCCGGCGGGTTCAAGATCGGCCTGGTCACGGATGTCGGTCGCGTCAATGACCGCAGCTTTAACCAGTCAGCCTGGGAAGGCGCACAGCAAGCAGCCAAGGATTTGGGTGTGGCTGACGCTGATATCAAGTATATCGAGACGCAGGATGCCAAGGACTACGCTGATAACATGCAGCAGTTCGTGGATAATGGCTACAACGTGATCATCACCGTGGGCTTCGCCCTGGGCGATGCCACGACGGCGGCGGCCAAGGCCAACCCGAAGATCAACTTCATTGGTGTGGATCAGTTCCAGGGCGCGACGCTGCCCAACCTGACGGGTCTGATCTTCCATGAGGATCAGTCGGGTTACCTGGCCGGTGCACTGGCGGCCAGCCTGACCAAGAGCGGCACGATTGCCGGCGTCTTCGGCACCGACCTGGTGCCGCCGGTCGTGGCGTTCAAGGAAGGCTACGAAGCGGGCGCCAAGGCGACCAAGCCAGACATCAAGATCATCTCCACCTACCACCCTGGCGAGATTTCGCAGGCGTTCGTGGATCCGGAGTGGGGCGCAGCCACGGCCAAGCAGGCCATTGACCAGGGTGCGGATGTCGTCTTCGCCGCGGGCGGACAGACGGGCAACGGCGCGCTGCAGGAAGTGGCGACCCATGCCGGGTTGTACTGCATCGGCGTAGACAGCGACCAGTGGGAAACCGTGCCTGCGGCGCACCCATGCCTCGTCTCCAGCGCGATGAAGATGATCACCCCAGG
>CAZEPA010000479.1:0-3822 GCA_964513955.1 uncultured Anaerolineae bacterium
GCCTGTTGACGTATGCCAACGAGTTGAGCGGGCAGACGTCGGCGCTCATCAATGGCCAGCCGTATACCATCACGACGCGCAACTCGCTCAGCGGCGCGCCGGTCACGCAGGCGGTCAACTACATGGTCGAGCGCCTGCAACGGTTGGGCCTGAGCGTCAGCACCCACACGTGGAACGCTGCTCGGCCGCCCAACGTGATCGCCGAAAAACCTGGCTTGAGCCCGGGCGCGGGCATTTACATCCTCTGCGCGCACCTGGACGACATGCCAAGCGGCGGCCTGGCGCCCGGCGCAGACGATAACGGCAGCGGCTCTATCGCCGTGCTGCAAGCCGCGGAGATTCTCGCACCCTATCACTTCGATGCCACGGTGCGTTTTGTCCTGTTCACCGGCGAGGAGCAGGGGCTGTATGGCAGCGCGGCATACGCTCAATTGGTGCAGAGCCAGGATGTGCGCGGCGTCTTGAACATGGACATGATCGCCTGGGATAGTACGGGTGGGCCGAATATGGACCTGCATGCCAACAGCAGTGTGGCCGGCAGCATGGCGTTGGCGCAGGTCTTCGCGGACGTTGTCAACGCGTATACCATCAACCTGGCGCCGGCAATTTACAGCAACGGCTCGAGCGCCAGCGATCACGCGTCGTTTTGGAATGTGGGCATTCCGGCCTTCCTGGTGATCGAGAATTACCGCTCGGATCCTCCGGTCGCCGCCGATTTTAATGCCTACTATCACACGTCGAATGACCGCACGGCGTACTACAACCAGACCTTCTTGACCGACATGACCAAGGCCTCGGTGGCCACGTTTGCGCATATGGCCGGGGTGCGCACCGACTGCTACTGGGCCGATCTGAACTGTGATTCGATGGTGACAACCCTGGACATCACAATGATGGCGGGTCACTGGCGGGCCGGCCAGGGCCAATGGAACTACAGTCGGGCTTATGACACCGACCACGATGGGGAGATCACCGTGGTTGACATCCAGCGCGTGTCCGCGGCTTGGGGTTGGATAGGGCCTGGCTGAGCGCGCCTTGCGTGGCGGCCTGCTGAAAGTGAAGCAACCTGGGGTCTACGCACAGGCAGTTTATTCGACCCACAGCGGCACCAGTTTGAACTGGTCCACATCCACCAGGCCGAGATCGGTCAGCTTGAGGTGTGGAATTACCTCCAGAGCCGAAAAGCTCATCGCCATGAAGGGGTCGTGCATGGTGGCGCCCAGCGCGTGCGCCGCGCTCAGCAAATCATCGTACCCGCTGCGCACCGCTTCGATGGGCTGATCGGACATCAGGCCGGCCACGGGCAGCGGCAGCTGCGCCAAGACCTGGTCGCCTTCCGCCACGACCAGACCGCCGCGCATCGCAGCCACCGCGCGCGCCGCCGTCATCATGCTGCGGTCATCCGCGCCGATCACGATCAGGTTGTGGTGATCGTGCGCGACCGTGCCAGCCAGCGCACCGCGGGTCAAGCCAAAACGCTTGATGAAGCCTTTGCCCACATGCCCGCTGTTCTGATGCCGTTCCACGACCGCCATTTTGAGCAGATCGCGCGCCGGATCCGCCACGGCCAGCCCGTCACGCAGCGTGGGCGGTTCGATCAAGTGCTCGGTGATCAGTTGATCTTCGATCGCGCCGATCACGCGCAGGGCGCGACCGGCGGCCGGAATGGCAAAATCGAGACTGTCCCAATCCACATTCATGGAGCTGCGCACGCGCGGTTGGCGCTGCGGCTCGAGTGAGCTCGCCGAAGCCCTGGCGCTGGTCGGCCACGGCAGCAAGCGACCTTCTTCGGCCACCACCTGCCCGGCGCGGTAGACGCGCTTGACCCTGAAATCGGCCAGTGACTCAAAGACAATCAAGTCAGCCACACGCCCTGGCGCCACCGCGCCGCGGTCACGCAAACCAAACCATTCGCTTGGATTGAGGGTTGCCATTTGAATCGCCGTGACGGGCGGGATGCCGCCCTGCATGGCGGTGCGCACCATGTAATCAATGCCGCCCAGGTCGAGCAGGTCTGCGGGCTGGCGGTCATCCGTGCAGAAGCAGATGCGGCGGCTGGTCGCGGGGGTGATCAGCGGCAAGAGCGTGTGTAGGTTGTGGGCGTTGGTGGCCTCGCGAATAAAAACGACCATGCCGCGGCGCAGCTTCTCCATCGCTTCAGCCACCGTTGTGCACTCATGATCCGAGCCGATGCCTGCGCTGACGTACGCGTTGAGCTGCCGGCCATGAACACCGGGCGCGTGCCCATCCACCGGCCGGCCGTGGAATGCGGCCAGTTTGGCCAGCACGCCCTCGTCGCCGTTGATCACGCCTGGGTAGTTCATCACTTCCGCAAGGCCGAGCACCCAGGGATTGTGCCGCAGATCGGCAATGTCCTCCGCCTCCAGGTGCGCGCCGGTGGTCTCCATGTGCGTGGCCGGTACGCACGACGGAACGTTGACATAAACCGTCAGCGGGCCGTATTTGGCCGTCTCCAGCATATAGCGGATGCCGTCCAGCCCCAGGACGTTGGCAATCTCATGCGGATCGGTGACGACGGTGGTGGTGCCACGGGGCACCACGGCGCGCGTAAATTCGGGCACCGTGCAGAGCGAACTTTCGATGTGCACGTGAGCATCCAGCAAACCGGGCGCCACGAACGCGCCGTCCAGGTCGTGCACTTCCCGCGCCTGATAGCCGTCGCCAAAGCCCACCACGTTGTCGCCCGCGATCACAATGTCGGTTTCTTCGATGGCGTCCGAAAACACATTGACCAGGCGCGCATGGCGCAAAACCAGGTCGGCCGGCGCTGCACCACGGGCCATTGCCAAACGTTCCTGCATGTTCATCGCGTCAATCTCCCAAGTCGGTATTAGCCACGAATGACACGAATTCCACGAATGGCTCCTGCCGTCTTGGTGAAATTCACGTCATGCGTGGTAGAAAAGCCTGTGGTTCTCGAGCAAGAATTCCACAGCTAAGATACCACACCATTATAACATACACGACAAGTAATATCCCAACCCTATCTTTCTTTCATCTCCGATCTCCGATCTCCGATCTCCAATCTCCAATCTCCGATCTCCAATCTCCAATCTCCGATCTCCGATCTCCGATCTCCGATCTCCGATCTCCGATCTCCAATCTCCAATCTCCAATCTCCAATCTCCAATCTCCGATCTCCAATCTCCAATCTCCAATCTCCAATCTCCGATCTCCGATCTCCGATCTCCGATCTTCCCTCTTCCTTGTGCGCAGTTTGAGAATCGTTTCACGTATGTTATAATCCTTGTGCCGCACGTATTCAGGGTTCTATCCCGTAGAGCCTGATCGGCCCCCAGTTCGTGTTTGTCTGCACACGAAACAACTTGTACGAGGAGGAGAGTGTATGATTTCCAAACGCCTGTGGGGCTTGATGGCCCTGCTGTTGATCTCAGCCCTGGTGTTGAGCGCCTGTAGCCCGGCGGCAACCCCAGCGCCGGCTCAACCCACGACGGCTCCGGCCGAGGCAACAAAAGCCCCCGCGGCCACCGAGTTCAAATTCGGGTTGATTCTGGTTGGCCCCTACAACGACCACGGCTGGAGCGAAGCGCACTACCAGGCCGGTAAGTACGTCGAGTCGAAAATCCCCGGCGCCAAGATGATCTACGTGGACAATGTCAATCCGGGCGCCAAGCCCGGCGTCACTGTCCCGCAGCTGGTGGACGATCTCGTCGGCCAGGGCGCCAAGATCGTTTTCACGACCTCGGACGATTTCAAGGATGGCACGCTCGAAGCCGCCACCAAGCATCCCGACCTGCCCATCATCAACGTTTCCGGCGACCAGGCCTGGAAGGATGGCAA
>CAZEPA010000480.1:0-3804 GCA_964513955.1 uncultured Anaerolineae bacterium
TTCCGATCCCCGAGTTTGATGGAGGTCTCACAGGGCATAGCTCGGATCTGGGCATAAATTACATCCGGTCTCTTGTTCAGGGCAGCATCAAAGAGATGGATCAGGCGCGCCGATTGGGCGACACAAAGCGCTATTGGAACGCCAGGCGTCAGTTTGAGGACGACGTTGAAACCCTTCGGAAGTGGGAAAAAGATCTCGTCAAAATCCAAGAGGGCAAAGGCGAGGTTCTGCGCACCGCTGTGGTCAATGAAGCGCTCGTAAGCATCTTCGGCGTGGCGGCGCAATCGTTCACCAATGGCTTGCTGAGCCTTGCAAAACGACTCGCTCCTCAGCTCACAGCCGATGAGACGCGCGAAATTGTGCTACCTCTCCGCGATCGCATCTTCTCGCACGTCAAGCAAAGCCGATTCGCCTCCGCATGGCAGCCCGATTCGGAGCCGGTCAAGGAAGCCGCCGCCGCATGACCGATGACCTGCTGGCCTATGGCGCGGTGAAAGCACGCCAGCGCGCTTTGACGGCATCGCCCGAGTGGGACTTTATCGTCGCAACTGTCTCTTCGTGCCTGAATGAACGCCCCACTGAACCAATTTGGAAATGGGCGGACCATCATGTTTATCTCGATGACAAAATGTCGGCTGAGCCGGGACCATACGACTCAGCCAAAACACCCTGGACGCGCGAACTGCAGGAGCTTCCTCTTCGCCCTGATGTTCGCGAGGCGGTGGTGAAAAAAAGCTCGCGAACCGGCGTCTCCGAAGCTGCGCTCAACATTGCGCGTTGGATGCCAGGTCATTGGCCTGGCAATGTCGGCATCATCTTCCCGGAAGACAAGCAAGCGCGCGATGTCGCCAGCCGGCGCATTCTCGCTTCAGTCGAGCGTTCCGCAGGCGCGCAACTCACCGAGGATGCCAACGATCGCACCCTCTCCAAGATTGCGCTTCGTAACATGAACATCATGGTTGGTCCATCGGGATCTCCGCGCATGTTCACGGAAATCTGGTTTCGCTTCATCGTCCTGGATGAATACGAAGAGCATTCCACTGTCGACACCACCACCACCTACGACCGCGCCCTTTCGCGGCAAACCGACGTTGCAGATGGGCTGTTGATCGCAATCAGCAAGCCAAAGCGTGCAGGCGGTCCGATCGATCTCGCCTACATTCGAGGCACGCAAAAGAAATACCTCGTGCCCTGCCCGCGCTGCGAGCGATTGATCGAATTTCAGCGTTCCCATTTTGTCTACGATCACTGCCGGCAGAGTGATGGATCGTGGGATCTGGATGCAGTCAAGGCGAGCACGTTTTACCGCTGCCAGCTTTGCCAGGGTGAGATTCAAGAGGCTGAAAAATTTGCGATGACAAACAGCGATCTTGCGCGCTGGACTCCTGCTCTTCCGGCTCAGAGAAAACGCCCACCCGATGGCAAGTACGTTCCGCCTCAACCGGGCGTCGAAAGCTACCAGATCAGCGACTACTACGCCAATCACGCCCGTGTAGGATGGGGGAACTTGATGGCGCTTTATCTTGAGGCATTCGAGATCGCCCCAACGCCGTTGAAGCAAACCCACTTCATCAATAACCACGAAGGTGAGGCCGATGAGCCGAAGCTCATCGCTGTTGATCCACTCTCTATCCGCTCGCTCATCGCCGGTCGCGTCGAGTCACGCGAGATCACCGCCGCTGATGGCAGCAAGCAAACTGTGCAGGAGACCATCGGCATTCCAGGCGGCTACCGACTCGCCTACTTGAACGTCGCGCCGCAGGCTCGCCTGCCGTTCAAGCCCGCGCTCGTGCTGATCTTCATCGACAAGCAAAAGTCCTGCCTCAAATACCTCGTGTATGCCATCGTCCCGAACGGCGATGCCTATCTCATCGATCTCGGAAAAGTCGATGATGAGGATCATCTCTACAGCACCGTCCTGCCGCGGCGCTATTACACCGAGGGCGATGACACGCCAGCCATGATCAGTGCGGGTTTATTCGACTCTCGCTATCGCGGTCAGGAGGTCTTTCGGTTCTGTCTTCGCGCGCATCACGAGCGCCGTCTGAACATCTGGCCTGTGCGCGGCGAAGGCGAGCGCGAGCGCGAGGGGAAAACCGCCGTCGGTACCGACTACAAAGGCAAGGTGCTACGCTTCGTCGAAGATCGCTGCGATCTTGGCGCCCTGAAAGTCCGCTGGTTCAAGGATGCCGCCGTGAAAGCCGAGTTCTATGGCAACAAAATCCAGAAGCGCGTTGGCAAACGCATGTGGCTTCCGGTCGATTATCCTGATGTGCTGGCTGCTGAATGGACTGCCGAGCGCTGGAATGAAGAAATGCAGGAATGGGAGCATGATGAGCGGAAGCACGGCCCCAACGACTACGGCGACTGCGGCAAGTATCTCTGCCTGTGGGAGCTGGAAAATCTCGAAGCTTTTCTGGCTATCCACGCGCCGCCTCCGCCATCGCCTCCACTGTCGGCAAAACCGGCTCGCGACTACGAGCTGAAGCCACGTGGCATTGACAACCCATTCTCCTAGACATGGCCATTCAGTCTAACCCCGAGCTGCTGCTCGCATCGCTGCTGCGTCTCGCTCGTCGCGGGCGGACCACTGCCGAGGCCATTTCCTATGTTGAGGGACTGCAAAACGCGTCCCGCACCGGATGGCAGGCCGGCGACTACTACACCACCACCATTTCACAAGAGGGCTCAAGCTCATCCTGGATTCGCGAGATCTCGGATGCGGTGTTCGACAACCTTTGCGAAGTTGCCTTGCAGACGTTGGAGGCCGAGGTCGCGGCGGCGGATGCCGGCCTTGAAGGCACGCTTCCAGGCAGTCACATCTCCCATGCGGATTTTTCCCGTGCACCTTCGATTCTCGGATGAGCAGGCACTCCAAAAAAAAGGGTTCGCCAAAAGGGGTCAACGTTGACCGCTTTTCAGGAATGGGTTCATTGGCTCCAGACCTAACGCCAAACGCAGCCGCAGGTTCGTTCCAGGGCGCGGAGTTCTCGCGTGATCGCGGTTACATCTGGATTCCCACGCTGGATGGAAAGAAGGAAGTCGATCAATGGAGCCGGATCGAACTGCAGACGCGCTCGCGCGTGCTGTTCAATTCCGGCGGCGGTCTCTTTAATGGCGCGGTCAAGGGCATCGCCCGCATGGTTTGCGGCACCGGTCTTATGCCCTATCCCACACCGCCCAAAGTGCGCGGTCGTGAAATGGCAGTGCGTGAATGGTCGCGCAAGGTCAGGGAGCTTTACGCCCAGCGTTGCGGCTCAGCCAACACATTTCATCTGGGGCGCCGTTTCAACTCGGGTCAGGCTCAGCGGGCCACCATCCGCAACAAGATCAAGGATGGTGACATGTTCTGGGTCCTGGCGCGTGATGAGGCCAGCGGACGCCTCCGCGTTGCCCTCTATGAGGCGAATCAAATCGGCAATGGCCAGGCTTCCTCTGCCAAAGGTTGGACAGACGGTGTGTTTTGTGATCAGCACAATGCCCCGCTCAAATATCGCATCCTCGGCGAGACTGCTGATGGCAAGAAAACGCAGGTGGATATCCCTGCTGAAAACGTGCTGCATTGCATTGAACAGGAGCGCATCCATCAGGTGCGCGGACTGACCCGCATTTATCCGGTGGTCAACAGCATGTTCGATCGCGGAGAGATCATGGCGGCCACAACCAAGGGCATCAAGATCCGCTCTCAGATTGCGTATGTGGTGGAAGAACAAGCTGGATCTGGCGGGCCTTCCGTTCCAGGTGGTCCCGGTGCCGTTCTTGGCGGCAATCCCCTGCAACCCACCCGCGTCGTTGAGGCACCGG
>CAZEPA010000481.1:0-3796 GCA_964513955.1 uncultured Anaerolineae bacterium
AACCGCGTGAGGGTGGTTCGGGCTTCGGCGGCGGTCGCGGCGGCTTCGGCGGCGGTGATCGCGGCGGTCGTGGCGGCGGCTTCGGCGGCGGCGATCGCGGCGGCCGTGGCGGCGGCTTCGGCGGCGGCGGCGGCCGTGGTGGTCGCGGCGGCGATCGAGATCGCTAAGCAATAACAAGGGACGCTGTACAACGGCGACCCGTGGCATCAAACACCCGGAGTCCACATGGCTCCGGGTGTTTTTTTAATCCTGTATGGCGTGCGCCGCCTGGGTGGAATTTTACTTCACGCGCTCGATGTAGTCGCCTGTGCGCGTGTCAATTTTGAGGGCGTCGCCTTCATTGATGAAGGAGGGCACGGTGATGACGGCTCCCGTTTCTAGCGTCGCCTGTTTGGTGACGTTGGTCGCGGTGTCGCCGCGCACAGCAACCGGCGTCTGAACGACCTTCAAGACGACGAAAGTCGGTAAATCTACGTCGAGCAGGTTATCGCCTTCCATGACCAGATAGGCGGAGTCGTTCTCACGCAAAAAGCGCGCCTTGTCGCCCATCATGCCCTTGCTGACGGTGATCTGTTCAAAGGTGTCCGGATCCATGAACACGAAATCGTCGCCGTCGCGATAGCTCAACTGCATCGAGCGGCGATCCACGCGCACGAGATCAATGTCGGAGCCCGCGCGCACACGATCTTCAACGATACGGCCGGTTTTCAGACTCTTGAGGCGCAGACGCACGAACGCACGCCAGTTGCCTGGATTGATATGTTGATACTCGATTACTTCGCACAAATCGTCATTATAACGGATAATGTTGCCTGTTCTCAGGTCAGATGTTGTGGCCATGTTTCTTGCATACCTCTTTTTAGTTCCGGGCGCCGGCTCACTGTTTGTGCGCGACGCCTGCGTTAGCCTATCGGCTTGGCATTATCGCATGAGAAAGTGAGATGGGCAAAAAAACGGCCTACGCGCAGCACCGGCCAAATCGTGCCCTGTAGATGAAGGGAGTCCCAATAACCGATGACGAACCAACGTTCCAGCCTTCCCGGCTGCCTTTTGGCCCTCATGGCCTTCTTGATCTTGTTTGCTGTCATCGCCCCCGGCAGCTTTCTCGCTGGCGCGCTTCTGGAGCGCAACGGCGTGCTGCCCGGTTCCACAGCGGGCCAGATCAACGAAGGCCCCGCGGCGTTCAAACTTCTTTGGCAAGCGCGCGACATCATCACCAATCACTACGTGGATCGCAGCGCGATTGAAGACCAGCGCCTGGCCTATGGCGCGGTCTCTGGCATGGTGGAGTCGCTGGGCGACACCGGACACAGCCGTTTTCTTACCCCCGAGATGATGCAGGCCGAGAGTCAGGCGCTCTCCAGTGATTTCGAGGGCATTGGCGCGGAGCTGACCGTGAAGGATGGTATGCCCGTGGTCGTGGCGCCGATGGAAAACTCCCCGGCCGAGCGCGCCGGGATCCGCGCCGGCGATGTCATCGTGGCCGTAGATGGTCAGGATGTGACTGGCATGGCGTTGAGTCTGGTGATCCAGCATGTGCGCGGCCCCAAAGGCACCAGCGTGACGCTTTCCGTCATGCATGAAGGCGAGAACCAGATTACCGACATCACGATCACGCGCGCCAAGATTCCACTGATCAACGTGTCTGCGCAGATGATTCCCGGCACCAATGTGCTGCTCGTTCGCATCGGCTCATTCAGCACGCGCGTGGGCGATGATCTAAAGGCGGCGCTGCAGCAGGGCAAGGCCGACGGCGCGCAGAAAATCATCCTGGATCTGCGTAATAGCCCTGGCGGTCTGCTGGATGAAGCGATTGTGGTCGCCAGTCAGTTCCTGACCGATGGCCTGGTGATGCAGGAGCAAGACGCTGAAGGCAACCGCAAGCCGTTGGCTGTCAAGCCGGACGGCGTTGCAACGGATCTACCGCTGGCGGTGCTCATCAACCAGGGCACGGCCAGCGCGGCCGAGATCGTCAGCGGCGCCTTGCAAGACCAGGGCCGCGGCCAGTTGATCGGCAAGACGACCTTCGGTACGGGGACGGTGCTCAATCAATTTGATCTGGATGACGGTTCGGCGCTGCTGCTGGCGACGCGCCAATGGCTGACGCCCAACGGACGCGTCATCTGGCATCACGGCATTGAACCAGACATCACCGTGGAATTGCCGCGCGATGCCTCGCTGGTAACGCCCTCGCGCTTGAAAACGATGACGCCGGCTGAACTTCAATCCAGCCAGGATACACAACTGCAGAAGGCGCTTGAAGTCCTCAACGAAGCGCCTCACGCGACCCGACGCTAATCAGGCTGTAGAGGATCGGCGGGAATGCTCTTGCCAACTCAACCCGGTTGGCGGGTTGGTTTGACGTGATGTATGTGGCAAGCGGATAAGTTAAGCGCAGGAGGAGCGCCATGCAATGTCCCACGTGTCAGTCAGAGATCGAGGAGGGGAGCGGCGAATGCCCCGAATGCATGCAGCCGCTGTGCCCGGCGTGCGGCGCGGCGGTGAGCGCAGAGGATGAGGTGTGCCCCCAGTGCGGCGCAGAATTCATGCTGACGTGTCCGCAGTGCGGCGCTGAAGTGGGGCCGGATGCCCTGGCCTGCCCGCAGTGCGGCGCCGAATTCACTTTTCCTTGCCCATCGTGCGGTGCACCCGTGTTCGAGGGCAGTGAGGCTTGTCCCACTTGTGACGTCGAGCTTTGCCCGGATTGCGGCGCGCTGCTGCCAGACGATGCGTTGAGCTGCTCGCGCTGTGGGCTGGTGTTTGATCTCGTGTGCTCAGCGTGCGGCGCTGAGCTTCCGGCCGGCGCCGTCAACTGCCCTGCTTGCGGCGTATCGCTCGTGGCCGACGGCGACGAGCCGCCAGCCGCGGCGTCTCAGTGGTTCGGCGTGCCTGGAATTTCCAGCAGCCGCGCCGTTGTGGCTTCCGGGCCTGGGTACAGCGCCCAGGTAGAAGTGCCAACAGGCCGCTGCCCGTCATGCGGCGCCGAGGTCTTCTTGGAACAAGGCAGCTGCCTCGTGTGCGGCCGGCCGTTTTGCCCGCGCTGCGGCGCCCGTGTCGAGGAAGATGACGTGCGGTGCCATGCGTGCGGCCTGACTCTGGAATTTGGCTGTCCGGTTTGCGCCTTTACCTTGCTCACGCAGGCAAGCGAATGCCCAAACTGCGGCCGCTCCTTTGTGCGCGTGTGCCCGCGCTGCGGCGGCCGTGTGTTTGGCGCGGCTACCGCATGCGACGCCTGCGGTCAAGCGTTCGATTTGGCCGGGCGTCCCAGCGGCGAAGTGTTCAGCGTCGGCGGGGTGCTGGTCATGGTGCGTTGTCCGACTTGCCGGAGCGAGTTTCCGCTGGCAAAGGGCGCCTGCCGCACCTGCGGGCATCGCATCTGCACACGATGCGCCCTTGTCTTGGCGCCTGAAGACGGCATCTGCCCGCGCTGTGGGCTGGCGGCTGCACCCGTGCCGACTTTTGCCTGTCCTGAGTGCGCGACGCGCCTGCCCGTCGGCAGCGGTGAGTGCAGCGGCTGCGGCGCGAGCCTCTGCCCCCAGTGTCAACGTGTGGTTGATCCAGATGCGACGCGTTGTTTTGCCTGCGGCGCGCGCTTCCTCTTGACCTGTGATCATTGCGGCGGCGAAGTTGACGCCGATGACGTGACCTGTCCACATTGCGGCGAGCGCTTCGAAGAGCCGGCGTAAGGCGGCGACCGCGGGTCAAACTCCAGTCAGGTCGCCATTGGCCGCAGCATCAGTGTCGCTTTGGGGTTGCGGCGTAGATGAGACTGCCCACGGTGCCTAACAGGGTGGCC
>CAZEPA010000482.1:0-3789 GCA_964513955.1 uncultured Anaerolineae bacterium
AACCCGAATCATCATTGCCGATGACGAAACGCTCATTCGCATGGACTTGCGCGAGATGCTCACCCACCTGGGCTACCTGGTTGTGGGTGAAGTGGGAGACGGTCGCAGCGCCGTCAACCTGGCGCGTGAATTGCGACCCGACATCATCATCATGGACATCAAAATGCCAGACATGGACGGCATCGAAGCCGCCAAGATCTTGACCGAAGAGAAGATCGCACCGGTCCTGCTTCTCAGCGCCTACAGCCAGCGCGATCTGGTGGTGCGTGCGCGTGAAGCGGGTGTGGCTGGTTACCTGGTCAAGCCATTTCGTGAAGCGGACCTGGCGCCCGCGATCGAAGTGGCCCTTGCACGCTTCCAGGAATTCCGCGAGTTGGAAAAACAAGTCGGCGACATCCAGGTGGCGCTGGAGACGCGCAAGCTGGTGGATCGCGCCAAGGGCATCCTGATGGATCGCCAGGGCCTGACGGAGGCCGAATCGTTTCGCAAAATCCAAAAGATGAGCATGAACAATCGCAAACCGATGAAAGAAGTCGCCGAGGCCATTATCCTGGCGCACCAGGTCGGTGAAGGATAAACCTGATAAAAATCACGTGCTGGCCGCCTTCGATGGGTTGCCAGCACGTTGATGCGGCCATTCGAGGATCCCAGGCCGTGGGCGTGACACGCGCCGGCTACAGACGCAGCCCGCCGCCCAAGTCAAGCACACTAATGCCAAGGATGGACAAGACGAATGCCAGCAAGGCAATGAGCAGAATCAGGATCAGAATTCCCAACGCTGCCGCAGCCATAAAGCCGCAGCCAAATTGAAAACCATCAGCAAACGTCAGATTGCGTATTTCTTCCGCCACGGGAACAACCTCGGTTACAACCGGCTCGGTCAACGTTGTCTTCTCCTTTGATGGCTCAGGTCACACCACGCTATGGGCAGATGGATGCAAGTATATCACAGAGTGAAACGGTAGAGCAAGTCTCCGGCGCACCGCGGCGCGAGGGTCGGTCGCCATCTACACCCCGCCTGTGCGACCAGGGCGCCTTTGCTTGTAATCCGAACCATAAGCTCTATGCCCGCTGGCAGCCTTGCGCGCTCCTTCCCCTGCTGCTGATAACATGGGGCTTGATGCTGGCCATGCTCAGCGCTCATCCCGTGCGCGAAGACGAAGCCCTCTACGCCGCTTGGGCGCTCAAGATCGCGCACGGCGACTTCTGGCTTCTCGGTATCCCGGTGGACAAACCGCCGCTCTACTTGTGGCTTTTGGCCGTCTGGCAACTGCTGGGGGGCGACAGCGCACCTGCTTTGCGTCTGCTCAACGTGAGCCTCAGCTTGCTGAATGCCGCCCTGCTGGTTTCCCTGGCGCACCGCCTCACCGGTTGGCGCACGGCCTGGCTTGCATTGGCTGTCTATGCTTCGGCGCCCTTTGCCATTCTCTTTGCGCCCACCCTCTACACCGATGTGTTGCTCACGACCAGTTTCCTGGCCGCGTGCCTGGCGGCCGTGAATCGGCGCTGGGGCTGGCTCGGTTTCTGGCTGGGCGTGGGTCTGGCTACCAAACAGCAGGCGCTGCTGCTGGCGCCGCTGCCCCTGCTGCTCGCCTGGCTTAACCCCCGCCAACACAGCTTTACGTACGCCGCGCGTGGTCTCGCCGGCCTGAGCCTGCCAATCGCCGCGATATGGGCATGGGATGCGCGCCGCCTCGCGTTGACGCCGCCTGGCGGGCCGCCTGATGTCTGGACGCAGAGTGCGGTTAGTTACGGTGGGTTGACCCTGGCGCCGCTGGCGACCTGGCTGCCACGCCTGCATGAGTGGTTGGCGGTGGCGCAGTACCTGGCGCCTGGTTGGGCGCTGTGCGGACTGCTGCTGCTGGGCATGGGCCTGGCTTGCCGCGCGGCCTGGCAACGACGCAAGCGCCACCGGCTGCCTGCGCCAGCCGTGTGGCAAATACTGATGCTCGGCTTTGCGCTGATCTACCTGGCAGCGCAGGTTGTGGTATCATTTCAAGTGTGGGACCGCTACCTGCTGCCGCTGGCGCCGCTGGCGGCGATCTTCATCGCAGTCGCCCTGCGCTGGTTATGGCGGCGTGTGGGCTTCGTTATCGTGGTGCTGACCCTGCTCCTGTTGCCAGGCCCAGCCTGGCGTGCGGCGCATGGCGGCTATCCCATCGGCAGCGATCATGGCGCGTACGATGGCATCGAAGAAGCTGCCGCCGTGGTGCGCCAGGAATTGCCCGACAACCCATTCGGCGTGCTCTATCACCACGAGTTGGGTTGGCACTGGCAGTATTACCTGGCAGCGGCGCACTTTCAACGTGTTTACTATCCCACGCCGGCCTATCTGGCAGCCGACGCGGCCGGCCCAGCGACCTATACGCGTCTGGTTGTCATACCTACCTGGCGTTGGGACGCTGAGCTGACTGCGGCGCTCGCAGCGCATGGCCTACGCATGCACTGGCTGCATACAACCTACCGCCCCGACGGTTCGCCATCGTTCTTGATCTATCGCATCGAATCAGTCTCCGGTCTCTGATTTCCGATCTCTGACCTCAGGCTCTGGTTTTGGGGCATATTCATGGCATCTCCCTGGCAACGCTTCTTGCGCCCAGACTATCTGCTTGATCCTGCGCCGCCGTTGGGCAGCGCGTGGCCGCTGTTTGTGCTGCTGGCCGCCCTCTTCGCTGGAGGTTTGCTCTGGAGCTGGCGCCAGCGTTCTCGCGGACGGATCGCCGCCTGGGAAGCCGTGCTCTGCGCAGCCGGGCTGCTGCTGACCCTGGCGCGGCTGCTTGGCATCGCTGCGCTTTCTGCACGCCTGTGGCCGCTGCTGGCGCTGGGATTGGCCATCGTCGTCGCCCTCGGCTACAGGTTGACGCGAAGGCCGTGGAGTGCACGGCCAAGCTGCGTGCTGCGCGTGCTCGCCCTGCAGCCGACGGCGAATGATCGCGCCCGCCGCGTGGCCTGGCTGGCGGCTTGCCTGCCACTGACCTACCCGACCTTCGTCGCAGCGCTGCGCCTGGCGCTGCCCAGTGGGCTGGAAGCCCAGGTGCGGGCCAATCTGCTGCCTGACCCGTGGATTCTGCCGTTCGATCTGCCTGCCGCCATCCTGGCCGGGGTCAGCTACACGCTCGTTTGCCTGGCCGTGCTCAGCCTCGCTGCGGCGCCTGCCCACATGCGCGCCCGCAGCCTCACCGTCACCATCAT
This sequence comes from uncultured Anaerolineae bacterium, assembly GCA_964513955.1. GTDB lineage: Bacteria > Chloroflexota > Anaerolineae > SSC4 > Amarolineaceae > Amarolinea. The sequence continues at coordinate 3,193 of CAZEPA010000482.1, forward strand.
GCTCGCCGCCCTGCTGTGGGCCAGCCTTCTCTACCTGGGGCAGCGCACAGCCGGCGTCAGCGGCAGCGATCCTTACGCCTACGCGCAGATGGCGGTTGACGTCGCTCGCCAGGGCAGTCCGCTGCACCGCTTCCCCCTGTTCCCTGTCCTGCGCGAGACGGGCGTGCCGTGGTACCCGATCGTGCATGTGGGCTACGCGCTGCCGCTCGATGCCGCAGGCACAGCCGCCACGGTCTGGCCGCCCGGCTGGCCCTTGCTTCTGGCGGTGCCCTATCGCCTCTTGGGCGAGCCAGGCCTGTATTTGACCGCACCGCTGCTTGGACTGCTGGCGATTGCACTGAGCGCCGGTTTTGCTGATCTCGTTGGCCGCGCGCAGCCTTCTGGCCTGCCCGGCGCAGCTCTGGTCGGCGCGCTGACAGCCTCGCTGCTCGCCACCAGCTTCGAACAAATGGACCGCTTGCTGGTGCCGATGGCCGATGTCAGCGCGCAGATTACCACGCTGCTGGCCTTGATCTGCGGATTGACAGCCTGGCGACATCGGCGAGGCCTTCGACAAGCTCAGGCCTCGTGCGGTGAGCCTGTCGAACCGCAGTCGAG
>CAZEPA010000483.1:0-3785 GCA_964513955.1 uncultured Anaerolineae bacterium
GAGCGGCCGGCTCATAACCGGTTGGTCCTCAGTTCGAACCTGGGGGGACCCATGCCAAGAAAAGGACGTACGATCCACAGGATCGTCGTCCTTTTCTGTTGTCGCGGCCCAGGCGCGATTTGAATCGCTCACTGGCGACCGCAGCCTGCTCAAGCGCTGGTCACCCGGTTCTCCAACACCATCTCCGGTGTGAAGTTGTCAATCTGCAGATACCACTGCGCGGCATCCAGCAGCGCTTGCTGCGGAATCATGCCCACCAACTCCGTGCGTTCGATCACGCAGCCGTAGCGCGCGGCTTCTGAGCGTATCATCTCCACCGCGCGGTGAATCGGGGTTTGCATGAAATCGGTCAGGTTCATGGAGACCTGCGCCTTGCCCTCCACCAGCAGCCCCATCGCCTTGACGAAATGCAGTCCACCGCTCGAATGACGCAGGGCTTTCGCCACCTTCTTGGCGATCTCGACGTTCGTGGTGTTGAGATACGCATTGAACGCAATCAAGAAGGCGCGCGCGCCAATGATCGTTGCGCCAGCCGGGCCGACGCGACTCGGCCCGTAATCCGGCGTGCGCGCCTGATTGGCGGCAATCTCCGTCTTCAGCAGTTCATACTGCCCGCGGCGTACATCCGCCAGGTTGATGCGCTCCGGTCGAGTCGCAGCCGCCTCGTACAGAAAGACCGGAATCTGCAGTTCACTGCCGACGCGCTGTCCCAGGCGCTGCGCCAGCGCAACACACTCGGCCATCGTCATGTTACGCAGCGGCACAAAGGGCACCACATCGGTCGCGCCCAGGCGCGGATGCGCGCCTTGATGCTGATCCAAATCAATCAGCCTGGCGGCCGCGGCAATCCCTTGCCAAGCTGCTTCCAGCACCGCTTCTGGCTCACCCACCAAAGTCACCACCGAACGGTTATGATCTGCGTCGCTTTCCACGTCCAAAACCGAAACCCCCGGCCGGCGCAGCGCGTCCACAATCTCCTGCACCACCTCAGGGCGCCGCCCTTCACTGAAATTCGGTACACATTCGACGAGTTTTTGCACCCTTCACCTCCTTCTGATTCGCCACCTGGTCGGTCGTGGCTCACATCAGACCGTGATTCTAAAAGTGGCATCGTGATTGTGCAAATTGGGCGCGCGCTGTTTGGCGCCGCTTCTGCCGTGTGGTAGAATCGGTTTAATACCTTATGATAGAGAAACTGCGGTTTTGAGCGCTACTCTGGCGTCCCCCATCGGGCCAGTCATCTCCCTCCTGGCGGGAGCGCTTGCTCTGGTTCTGCTCGTGCGCTGGCGTCAACCTGGCTGGCACAGCGGGATTGCCGCGCTGTCCGTGCTGATGGCCGGGCTGCTCTGGTATCAACTGCGCAGCATGACCGACCAGGCAGTATTCGAGCACTCCTGGGAAGTCATGGTGCTGCCGCCCGCGCACATGGTGTGGCAGGTTGATGGATGGGCGTGGCTGTGTGGGGTGCTTGCCCTGCTGGTAACGGCGATCGAGATTCTCTTCAACTGGGATTCGGCGGGCTGGAATGCCCCTCAAGTCCACAGCCGCCGCCTGCTGGCCCTGGCCGCCGCCCTGCTCGTGGTCTCATCCAGCAATCTGCTGACCATCGCCAGTATGTGGATTCTGCTAGAAATCGCCTTGATTGCCCGCGGCGTTGCGCAGCCGCAGCAAGCCGTCGTCGTCAGCGGGGCCGTCGGCGGCCTGCTCGTGTGGCTCGCCCTCAGCCTCTCCGGCCTCGATTCGGCGCAGCTCCCACTCACCGCAGGCGCCCTGGCCTCGCTGCCCATCCTCTTTCTGCTTCTGGCTTGCCTGTGGCGACTCGCGTTCTATCCATTCCACGCCTGGCTGCTGGCCTCCGCCTCCTACGGCCGGCCAACCCGCCTGACAGAATTTTTGCTGCCAGCGACAGTCGGACTGGCCTTGTTGGGACGCATCTACCAGGTCGATCTGGTCGTTGAACTGCGGCAGCCGGTCTGGCTGGCGGTCGGACTGGTGGGCCTGCTTGGCAGCAGTTTGGCTGCCTGGCTGGACCCCAATCAGGAACGCAGCCTGCTCCTCGTGGCCGCCAATCGCGTGACATGGTGCATCGTTGCCATGATCCTCAGCCCTGCGACGGGCCAGGCTGCGGCGGCTTGGCCCATCATGACCGTCACCTTGGGCCTGAGCGGGCTTGTGGTTGGCCTGGCCATCGCGCGGGTATCGGGCTGGCGACTGCCGCTGGCGCTGGCTATGCTGGCGCTCATCGGCATACCAGCAACCATCGGCTTTCCCGTGCGAGTCACCATCGCCACCCTGCCTACCTTGCAGGACACTCTCCTGCCCGGCCTGAACATTCTGCGCTGGATGCTCACGCTGCTGGCGGACATGGTCGCCGTAGCAGCCATTTTACGCCATTGGCCGGCGGCTCCACCAACGACCGCGGGTGAGATGCTGACCGGTCAACGCTGGCTGGCGACTCGTCACCTGATTGGTTTTGTGCTGGTTGCGGCGCCGCTGCTCGCCTTGGGGCTGCAGCCGCCGCTGCTTGCGCGCTGGCTTGGCCTCCTAGACCCCACTGTGCTCTTCGATTCATGGTGGGCGCAGATGCGCGGGCTTTCGGTCTGGATGTGGCTGGGCCAGGGGTTGGCGATTGGCGCAGGCTACCTGCTCTCGCGCGGGCGACCGCGGCTGCTGACGGCGCAGACTGCGCAGCAGCGCGTGATCGCCCAAGTGGTGGACCTGGACTGGCTGCTCACGAGCCTACGCTTGGCTGGTCGGGGGTTCACCCTGGCCGTGCATTATGTCACCAGTTTGCTGGATGGTGCGGGCTATGTCGGCTGGCTGGCCCTGACCGTCCTGCTCATCTGGCTGCTGCAGACTGGAACCTAGAAAGACGTATCATCATGCCGCCTATTCCATCCTTATCCAGTCTCGCTGCAGCTCTAAATGCCGTGTCTGGCCTGCCTGCCATCTCGGTGGCTATGGTGGCAGCGGCCCTGCTCATCATCGCGGCCGACTGGCGAGCACTCCTACTCATCCTACAGCTGCTCTATTTGGCGCTGGCGGTTGTCAGCATGCGTCTCATGCCGCCTGAATGGGCTGTTCTGCGCATGTTGGTAGGCGCGTTGATTGGCATCATGTGGTACTTGTCGGCTCGCCAGATTGGCTATAACCGCTCCGATCGCGCTCAGCTCGCGCGGTCATCAGCCAAAAACAACAAACAACAGCCTGGGCCTACACGGCCGATCCGCTGGCTCGTACTGTCCACCACCATGCCCTTTCGTATTGTGATTGTCGTGATGACCGGCGTTGGCTTCTTGTTGACCAATGTCAACGTGGCTCTGCCTGGGCTTACGCCCGAAACCGATTTCCTATGTCTTTGGCTGGCCGTCATGGCCCTGCTAAGCTTGGCCCTGGAAGAAGAACCGATCAAGGCCGGCGCTGGACTGCTAATGTGGCTGGCCGCGGTGCAGATTTTCTATGCCAGCCTCACGCACGATGCGCGCATGATTGGCGTGATCGGCGCGTTGGAATTGCTGGTCGGTTTGGCTTGCGCCTACCTTATGGTGGCACGTGCGGCGCCGATTTCGGCCGCGCCTGATCAGGAGCAGCGGCTGTGATCAGCGGGGCCATTCTGCTTACTGTCGTACCGGTAGTGGCCGCCGCGTTGACTTACGCCTTGCGCCGTTTTGCCACCCTGGCCGTAGGCGTTGCGGTCGCCTTGACCCTGGGGCTTGGGCTACTCATCTGGATCGTACCGCCCAACCTGGCGATCACCCTGGCCGGCCGGCCGGTGCTGCTGGGAC
>CAZEPA010000484.1:0-3769 GCA_964513955.1 uncultured Anaerolineae bacterium
CAGCTGACACGCGGCATCGACTATCTGCAAACGGTCGAGGCCTGGCTACTCGGCCACATGGAAATGCCCGCTGCAGTGCTCGATTGGGGTGGCGATTCCGGAACCAATACACCCTTTGTCGGCAAGGCCGCAAGCGTCCATATCTACGACATCAGCAACAAACCCATCATCGCCGGAACGCAACGGGTATCGATCAAAACAGCACGGGCAAGCGACTACGATCTAATCACTTGCAGCCAGGTTCTTGAACATGTGCCCTATCCACATCAAGTCCTGCTTGATATTTTCCGAACCATGGCCGGGAAAGGCTTCCTGTACCTTGAGCTTCCGTTCGAAGAACTCATGCAGGAGGATCGCGCCGATCACCACCTGCGCAAGCGCCATTGGCACGAGCACATCAATTTCTTCTCAGAGCGCTCCCTCTCGGATCTCACGAGAGGCTGTGGATTTCGAACAGTTGCGTCGCACGTCCTGGACGTCACAGCCGCCGGAAAAACCGGACGCATCTTTCAACGGCTGTTGACACCCTTGGACTCGCCGATGGACGACTGACAGCTTCCGACACGCTCACGTAACCTATGGCTGGATTGAACCCAATCCATCCTTGAGTCATCGTGTCGCAACCCATGAGCAGTCGGTTCATGTTCCGTCATGAAAAAACGCATCAGCATCGTCACGCCCATTTTCAACGAAGAAGAGAACGTCGAAGACCTGTGCAACCGCATTGCTTCGGTCATGCAGGCGTTGCCGTACGAGTACGAACACCTGTGCATCGACAACTGCTCGAGTGATCGCACGGTCGCGCTGCTGCGCGAGCGCGCCGCACGCGACCCGCATCTGAAGGTCATCGTCAACGCGCGCAATTTCGGTCATATCCGTTCGCCGTACTACGCGCTGCTGCAGGCCGATGGCGATGCCGCGGTGATCATCGCCGGCGATTTGCAGGACCCGCCGGAGTTGATCCCGGAATTCATCCACAAGTGGGAAGAAGGCTACAAGTCGGTGATGGCGGTGAAACCCGACAGCGAAGAAACCTCGGTGATGTCTGTCGTCCGCAAACTGTACTACCGAGTGGTCAACCGGATATCCGATGTGCCCCTGATCAACAACTCCACCGGAGCCGGGCTGTACGACCGCGCAGTGCTAGACGTGTTGCGAAAGATCAACGACCCGTATCCGTATGCGCGTGGACTGATCTGCGAAATTGGCTTTCCGATCGCAACCGTGCCGTTCAAGCAACCGCGCCGGACGCGCGGGGTCACCAGCCAGAACCTCTACACCCTGTACGACCTGGCGATGCTCGGCATCACCAAGCACTCGAAAGTACCGTTGCGTTTGATGACCATGCTTGGATTTGCCCTTGCATGCGTCAGCTTACTGGTCGCAGTGGCTTACCTCATCGCCAAACTTTTGTTCTGGCAAAACTTCCAACTGGGCACGGCACCGGTATTGATCGGCATCTTCTTCCTCGGCGCGGTGCAGCTGTTCTTCCTTGGCCTGATCGGCGAATACATCGGCGCCATCCAGACCCAAGTCCGTAACCTGCCCTTGGTGGTGGAAGCCGAGCGGATCAATTTCGATGACAATGCAGTTGAACGCGAGAACGACCCTGAGAGCCAGCCTAGTCGCTGAGCGCTGTTCTACGAGCGACTTACATCCCAACCTGCCATCCTGATGCCCCACGCTGCCACGTGGATCAACCCTTACGCAGCGGTCGAATGCATATCCATGGCCGCCGTCCACTGAGTATGGAATATTTCGCCACGTGACAGCGTCCGACTCTATTCGATCGACCCCGCTGCCCAAGATCGCCGGCACTGTGCTCGCGCTGGTGGTGCTGCTCAACCTGCACCGCTACATCGGCATCAATCATGATGCCGCGCTGTACCTCGGACAGGCGTTGCTCGAGCGCTGGCCGGCGATCTTCAGTCAGGACCTGTTCTTCGCCCACGGCAGTCAGGGCAGCTATACCCTGCTGCCTCGGCTGATCAGCATGGCCTTCGATGTGGCCAATCCCGGCATCGTGTTCCTGGTTGGTAGCCTGCTCGGGCTGCTGGCCTTCGCCATGGCATGCTGGTTTTTCATCAGAGGCCTGTTGCCCCCCCAACAGCGCTACTGGGCTTTCCTTGGTGCCCTATGCCTGCCCTCTGCCTACGGTGTGGTGCGCATCTTCAGCTATGCCGAGCCGTTCTTGACCCCTCGCCCCTTGGCCGAAGCATTCTGCCTGCTTGGCCTTGGCCTGCTGGCGCGCAAACGTTTGACCCTTGGCGTCCTTTGTGCGTTTGCCGCCGGGGTCCTTCACCCACTGCAAGCCATCGCAGCCTGTCTGGTCGCTTGGCCCTGGCTCATCCTGAACGATCGGCGCTGGTTGCACGCCGCGTGGCTGGCGATTCCCATCGCGCTGCTGGGCTTGTCCAATCTTCGACCATTTGCAGAATTGTTCCACCCCATCGACCCACGCTGGCTGCAGGAGCTGCGTGAGGTCACCGGGCAACTGTTCATTTCAGGCTGGCACGCGGCAGACTTCAGTGTCTTGGGGGTTGATGTCCTGCTGCTGGTCTACGCTTGGCGGGCGCTACCCGGTGGGTTTGGACCCTGGTGTCTGAGCGCACTGTTCGGTCTTGCCCTGGGCTTTGGCCTCAATGCAATCCTGGTGGATTGGCTGCACCTGACCCTGCCAGCACAACTCCAGCTCTGGCGAGTGCATTGGATCGCGCACCTGCTGGCCATGGCCAGCGTGGCCGCACTGCTGTATCGCGATTTCAAGGCTGGCGAGTTCGCCCGCGGGCTCTGCCTCGGACTCGGGCTGCTGCTGGCGCAGAGCACTGTCTGGATCTGGCCGCTGTTCGCCCTACTGTATGCCCTCTGGCCGAGACTGTTCGGCAACAGCTCGTCGCGGATCAAACCACTGCTGGGGACCCTGTTCCTGCTCGGCATGCTGGCCTTGTTCGGACTGTATGCGGCCAACGAGTGGCTGTTGTTCAGGATGGCGCACTACCGCCTGGATCTGTATGCGATCGACCGTCGCTTGCTGATTTTCCCGCTGCTGGCACTGGGGTTGCCATTGCTGGGAATCTGGATGTGGGAGCGCAGCTCGGCATGGGCCCGCTGGTTGTTGCTGTGCGGCGTTCTGACGCCACTGCTGGCAATCGGTGCAGCGCGCTGGGATGCGCGCTCCCCCATGGCGTTGGCCGTGGAAAGCGGCCGCTTGCATGCCAATCTGTTTGGCCCGGAAATCCCGCGGGATGCCCAGGTATTCTGGGTGAGCGATTTATACCCGAGTGTCTGGCTGGTCCTGCATCGCGCGGAGTATTTCAGCGTGCGGCAAATGGCGGGCGTGGTGTTCAACCGCGGCACGGCGATGGAGGCAAACCATCGACTGGATCGCATCACGCTGGCCATTCGTGAGGACCTCTACTGCAAAAGCTTGCCGCTGGCCAAACGCGAGCAGTGCCAGCTTGACGACGACGCCATGCGTACCGCCTGCCAACCCGGCCCGACCCGCCGACCCGACTATATGGTCCTGCCATACCGCCAGCCCCAGCACCCACTGGGCCATTGGGATTTCATTGATCCTGTCACTGGACAGTCGGCAGTCACTTACTGGCTGTATTCTTGCGACCAAGTCATGCGGGAACTTGACCCCGGCGTTCGGACTGACGCCCGGTGACAGGCGTCACCCGCACCCTGTCGACACTTGCCGGTGTCCTGCTGGGCATCACGATGCTGCTGCTGATCCACCGTAACTGGGGGGTCGACCATGACGCGA
>CAZEPA010000485.1:0-3107 GCA_964513955.1 uncultured Anaerolineae bacterium
GCCGGATGGCCAGCACATCACCTACAAACGCCGGCGCTTCTTGCCGCAGGGTGAGGCGCTACCCCTGCTGGTGGAAGTGACCGTGGCGCCGGCCGATCGCCTCGACCTGATCACGGCGCGCCTGTTCGGCGACCCCGAACAGTTCTGGCAGATCTGTGATGCCAACAACACGATGAATCCGTTCGACTTGGGCAGCGAGCCAGGGCAGCGCCTGCGTGTGCCGGTACCGCAGTTCCAGGAGCGCCGATGAAGATACTGCTCGGTCTGCTCATTGGCTCAAAAGAATCACCGGCCAACGCGCCTGCGTGGCTGATGGCCGCCGTGCAGCGTGTCACCGTCACCCAGGGGGATGGCGGCAAAACGGGCGATTTCCAGCAGGGCTTCCAGGTGATCTTGCGCGCTGAACGGCCTACCCGCGCTTCGGCTGACTATAAGCTGCTGAGTGAGTCGCTGCTGGACCCTGGCAACCGCGTCATCGTCACGGTGACGCTCAATGCACAGCCGCGCGTCCTGATTGATGGCATCATTGCCCACCGCCAACTGTCTCCGGGCAGCGCCGGCGGCGCGCCAACGCTGACCCTCAGCGGCAAGGACATCAGCCTCCTGATGGATTTGGAGGAAAAGGACAAGAACCACGCGGGCCTGGGAGACAAAGAGATTGCGCAGGCGATCCTGGGCGAATATGCCCGTTACGGGATAGATCCGGCTGTCTCCGATCCTTCGTCCACCTGGACCCCAACCGAAAACGAAAGGGTGCCCAAACAGGTGGTCACGGATCGTGCATACCTGCAGGAGTTAGCGGCCCGGCACAGCTTCATCTTTCGCATCAAGCCAGGCCCTGCGCCCAAAAAGAACGTCGGTTATTGGGGCCCGCTCGAATATGCCGGCGCCGCACAGCACGCCCTGGCGACCAACCTGGGAGCAGGCACCAATGTGCAGAGCCTCGATTTCACCGATGATGCGCTGGCGCCAACCCAGGTGTTTGGCGCAGTCAACAGCGACAACGCCGCGGAAGCGACCGCCATCACCATCGGCAAAACCAGCACCGAGACGTCGCTGTCAAAAACGAGCCGCCTGGGCGCGGATGCTGATTTTGTGCGCAAGCTGCGCCTGGTCTACTCCGGCGCCAATGCCACACAGGCGCGCGCCCTGGCGCAGGCCAGGGCGGACCAATCGGCCGCGAATACGCTGCGCGCCACCGGTATCGTGGATACCTTTCGCTATGGCGATTTGCTCATGGCGCCGGGCATTGTGGGTGTGCGGGGCGCCGGCGGTAATTACGACGGCAATTATTACATTCGCAAAGTGACGCACCAGATCAGCCGCGGCGAGTACAAGCAGAATTTTGTGCTGACCCGCGAAGGTCCTGGCAGCACAACACAAAAGGTGGAAGTCTGATGTCATTCTATGGAAAATATCGCGGTAAGGTCATAGATAACGACGACCCGCTCAAGCTGGGGCGTCTCAAGACGATAGTGCCGGCGCTGTCCGACGAGGCGCTGACCTGGGCCCTGCCTTGCACCCCTTATGCTGGCCCCAAGGTGGGTTGGTACGTCATGCCGCCGGTCGGCGCCAACGTCTGGATCGAGTTCGAAGCCGGCGACACCGACTATCCGATCTGGGTGGGCAGCTTCTGGAGCACACAGGATGATCTGCCGCCCGACGTTACTGGACCGGCGGTCAAAGTCTTGCAGACCGACAAGATGGTGGTCATCCTGGACGACGAAAACGTCAAGCTGACGGTCAGGGTCCCCACGGATGACGCTACCTACACGATCGAAATGAACAAGGACGGCATCGTCCTGACTGCCGACCAGGTCACGGCGACCGTGGCCAAAGACAAGATCGAGCTCAAGAAGACACCGTGCACGGTCGAGATTGCCGATGACATCACGGCCAAAAAGGCCGCGGCCAGCGTCACGATTTCTGACAGTATCGCGACCAAAAACGGTGGCGCGTCAATCGAGGTGGCTGCGGCCAACATCGAGCTCAAAAACGGTGCGTCGAGCATTGCTCTGTCCCCGGCCACGGTCTCGGTCAACAACGGCGCATTGGAGGTAATGTAACTATGCCCGGCTATCTGCTGCACGTCGGTGCAATCGTACAATGCGCGCACGGTGGGATGGCGCAGCCGACTGTGCCCAACCCACGCGTCAAGGTGATGGGACAGCCCATCGTCATGCAGCCTGGGCCTTATGTCATCGCTGGCTGCGCCTTTCCCCCGCCGCCAGTCGCCAATGGCCCGTGCGTCATGGCGACGTGGGTCATGGGGGCGGTGCGCGTCACAGCCAACGGCATGCCGGTCCTGCTCCAGGACAGCCAGGCCATCTGTACGCCGACGGGGACGCCGCTGGTGATTGCGATGACGCAAACGAGAGTGAAGGGGTTTTAGTACGATGCAGGTTTCATATCCGTATCGCATCCAGGGATCAGGGCGGACGGCGAGTGATGACGACATGAACCGTCACATCCGGGCGATGATCGAACAGGTGCTGTTCACGACGCCGGGCGAGCGCGTGAACCGGCCCGATTTTGGCAGCGGCTTGCTGCAGTTTGTCTTTGCCCACGACAGCGTCGAAACCCTTTCGGCGGCGCATTTTTTGGTTCAGGGAGCGCTGCAGCAGTGGTTGGGTGATGTCATCAACGTCGAGGATGTGGACGTGCGCAGTGACGAAGGCGCGCTGCACGTGGTGGTGCGTTACACGGTGCTGCGCACCAACCAGTCACACACCGCGCTATTTGCGTCGTGAGGCAACGTCTGTTGGGCGCCGCGCGTGTGTCTTGAGCCTAAGATCGGGCGAACTGCCCAAGCCCGCTTGAGCGGGCTGTGTGAATCGTGTGTTTTCGCTGTGCAGGCGGGCCAGGGCACACCTGGCGCCGGATGAGGCAAAACCAATGGCCAATGCAGACAACAACCGGCCCGAAATTGATTATCTGGCGAAGGACTATGCCAGCTTTCGCCAGCTCATGCTCCAACAACTGGCTATTCTCGTGCCTGATTGGACCGAGCTGCACCCGGCCGACCTGGGCAACGCGTTGGTGGAAGTCCTGGCCTATGCGGCCGACTACCTGAGTTACCACCAGGATGCAGTGGCCAGCGAAGCTTA
>CAZEPA010000485.1:3117-3769 GCA_964513955.1 uncultured Anaerolineae bacterium
GCCCGCCTGCGCCGCTCGATTCGGCGCCATGTACGCTTGCTCGACTACCGACTGCATGAAGGGTGCAACGCGCGCGTATGGGTGCAGGTGACCACCAATGGGGATCGTGTGGTGTTGCCCAGGGGCACGCAGCTCCTAACACGTCTCCCATCCGGTCATGCGCCGGCCATCATCCGCCCAGGCGCCAGCGAGTACGTTGATGCGCTGACCCAAAACCCGGTGGTATTTGAAACCATGCATGATATTCTGTTGTGCGCTGAACACAACGAGATCCTGTTCCACACCGATCCCAGCGAGCTGCCCATGGGAGCCACGGCAGCCAGCTTGCGCGATGAATTCGAAGAGAATGACCCATCACGACGGCTGTTACACCATCTGCAGGCCGGTGATGTACTCATCTTCGAGGAGATTGTGGATCCGCGCAGCGGGCGACGCACGGGCGCAGACCCAAAACACCGGCACGCCGTTCGCCTCACCCAAGTCAAACCAGGGTTGGCCCGCGACCTGGACGGCAAGCCGGTGCCAATTGTCGCAGTAGAATGGGCGCCGGCCGATGCGCTGCCTTTCCGCCTGGTCACCGCATTGGTGCACGGGCGCGAAGCCAGATCGGAAGAGCACACGTCTGAACTCCAGTCACGTGTTCTAATCTCGT
>CAZEPA010000486.1:0-3766 GCA_964513955.1 uncultured Anaerolineae bacterium
GGCGCGGAAACCACGGAAGGCATCCTGACCGCGGCGTGGGATTTTGCGGCGCTGCGCCAGTTGTGGGAAGCCAGCGCCATGCCTGTGCGGCGCACCATTCCCCTGGCGGCCGCTGCGCCCATCTTGACGAGCATTTACCAGCGCGGCGTAGGGCAGCTGCCTTCGCCCACCGATGCCATGCCGCCCCTGGCCCTGCCAGCGCCGGCCGAGTCGGCCGAGGACAACACCGTTCCGCCGGCCACTTCAGAGACGCCAGCCACGGTGGATTCGGCGCCCGCGAAGCTAGATAGGCCCTTCAGCCTCGATGACCTGCCGGTCATGGCTTCCAGCGAAGCGCCGCTGGAGCCGCTGGTCGGCGAGGCAGTGGAAGAGCCTGCGGAGTTGTCCACGCAGGAAGCGATCAAGCCATGGCGCTGGCCGTGGCAGAGGTGATGCAAACCCCATGACGCCAGGAATTGAACTGCACGTTCCCGCCGATTTGCGGCAAAACGGGAAAAAATGACAACGACAGCCGTTGAAGATCTTCTGGCACAAGTCCACGGCATATTTGGCGCCATCCTGGCCGATCCTCCGTGGCGATTTCAGAATCGAACGGGCAAGATGGCGCCTGAGCATCAACGCTCAAGACGCTATGCGACCCTAGATTTCGAGGAGATTTACCAATTGCCAGTTGGCGAGTTGGCCGCCGAACACAGTCACCTCCTTCGCTGCGCACGCTTCCGCCCGGAAGACGACAAGTAAACCTGTTCCGATCCATGAAACGGGAGCACTCTCGAAAACCTGAGGAACTATACGATATTATCGAGGCGTGCAGCCCTGGGCCCTATCTGGAATTGTTTGCGAGACATTTTCGGGAAGCATGGTGTCAATGGGGCAACGAAGTGGCGGAAGACGGTCTTGAGACACTGACGTCTGGGTCAGATACTTATGCAGATGGCCTTCAACTCGCTTTGCTAGATACCCATCCCACCCATCGGCTCGCTAGATGAGCTGGGGTTCTTGGACTATGGACTGAAACAGTTCGCCCTGCCTGAAACTGAAGGCAGGGCGAACTGTTAGTTTTGAGCAGCGACGATGGCGTCTCGACCAGCCTTCTGGCTGAATTTACGGCATACGATACACGATCACCAGGCGCGGCCGGCCGGCGGTGGGCGGGCCAGAAGGCCAGACCCGCTCTGAGCTATTGAAGCCAACCTGCACATTGGCTGGCCCATCACCCTTGAGCAAGAATCCAAAGTTCGCGGTCGGTTCGCGCAGCCAGAGCCTGATGGCTTGCGTCACATCCCAGCGCACCCAGCCCGGTTGATCCGGCAGACTTTGCACATCAAGCGCCGCAAGGTCGTGATCCAGGCTGCTGCTGGCGCCAGGCAGATTCCAGGGCTGGCCGGCGTTGGCCTGCTGCCAGGTGAGCGCGGCCGCCGCCCAACCCCGACGCATCATGTGCGCGCTGACTGTCAGCGCCGCGCCGTTGGAACGATCGTGCAAGTACAGTTCAAGCCACGCGCCCAACACTTCGGCCTCTGGCGGCAGCGCCTCTTGGTTGAAGGACAAAATCGTGCGCGCCACCGTGTCGTGCGAACTTGAGCCGACGCGCAGGATAGACTCCAGCGCATGGGTCGTGGATGGAGAGCCTGCGCTCATCCAGGAGTCATTGGCGCCAAAATAACCGCGCACGCCCTGCTGCAAGATCAACGTTCGGGCATCGGGAACGGCAATGGGCGTCGGCGAGGGCGTTGCGGTGGGCGTCGCTGTGGGCAGCGGCGTCGCCGTATAGGTGGCCGTTGGTGTGGCGGTGGGCACGGCGGAGTTTGTGGTGTAGACCAGGCTCAGGCGCGGGCGTAAGGCGACGTCGCGGCCATATTCACTGCTGGCAAAGCTGACCAGGATCGTGTCGTTATTGTCTGTTTGCCCCTCCAACAGCAGACCTCGGTTCGCAGCCGGTTGGTTGACCCATAGTTGGACGATGCGCGTCACATCAAACGCGCGCCAGCCTGAGTAGCTGTCAATCACGCTCCGCATGAGCGGTTCATTCTCACGGTCGCTGTTGGCGCCCGCAGCGCCCGGTCGGCTCCAGAGCAGCGGGCCGCCGACATCCAGCATCGCGCGATTCCAGGTTACGTCTGTTTCCCACCATGTGCGCAGAATCCGGTAAACCGATAAATTCATGGGCGTGGCGTTGCTGCGGCTGACCTGGTACAGTTCCAGGGTTGCTTGTTGCACGACCGCGCCTGGCGGCACGGTTTGCAGGTTGAATTGGACCAGCCCTTTCATGTCCGCTGCAGCCGGCCAAATATCGTTCGACCAACGAACATTCAGATAAGCATCATCGCCGTGATTGGCGTCTGGCGCATAGGAGTCAATGCGCGCATCCTGCATGCCAGTGTAACCCTCTTGCCCTTGCTGCAGGACCAGCGTTTGCCAGTAACCCGGCGTTGGCGTGTTGACGGGCGTGGACGTCGGCGTGTAAGTTGGCGTGCTGGTGGCGGTTGGCACAGACGGATCGGTGGTATACGCAATGCGCAGAGTTGGCCGCGTATCCACTTGCCAGTGGGTGCTACTGCGGATGTCGTAGTAGGCGGTTTGGTCATCCAGTCCTTCCACCATCAACATGAAACCATAGTTTTGACTGGGATTGTTGAGCCAATACTGCACTAACGTAGTCACGTCGAGATTGACCCAGCCGTTGGGTTGGTTGATGAACTGGGATATCGTGGGATCAGTCAAACGGTCGGCCTCCGGGCCGTCGGCGCCGGGCCGCGTCCACGGCCCGCCCGTGCTGGCATTTTGCCAGGTGGCTTGATATTCCCACCAACGACGCACCATGCGGTACACTTTCAGATTGACCGGATGCGGATTGGAACTGTACGGGATGTACAACGATAACGTGGCGTCACGCACCGGGGCGCTCCATGGAATGCTGTCCAGGCCAAAGCGCAGCAAGACGCGCTGGTCCTCAGCCGGATCGTTGAAATCGTCGCGCCAGCCGACGGTGAGGAGAGAAAACGTGCCGCGGTTGGAGGTGGGCTGCCAGCGCACGAGGGTGGTATCCTGCACATCGTCGAAGCCGTACAGTCCCTTGCGGAAGGTGACATTTTGCCAGGGTGTCGCCGTGGAAGCGGCTGTCGGCGTTGGTGTGGGCAGATCACGGTCTGTCGAGTAGACGACGCGCAGCAGCGGGCGTAGATTGACTTGACCATTTTGTGAACTCAAGAAGGTGTAGGCTGCATCGGTGCTGTTCAAGCTGGTAAGTGCCAGGAGCATCCCGTAGTTTTCTTCTGGATTGGCAATCTCGAACTGCACCAGTTCGGTCACGTCTAGCGCGACCCAACCGTCGGACTGCGTGAAGGTCGTGTCAGCATTCGGCTCACCAGCGCGATCCTGGCTGATGAGATCCGCGCCTGGCAGTCCCCATTGCGCGCCGCTGACTGGCCCCAGCCAGGTTGCCTCGGTTTCGTTCCAGGGCCGCAGAAGACGCCAACCGCGCAGCTGGACTGGTTCGCCTTCTGGCCCGGCCGGGACGAAGAAGAACATCTGCGCCTCGCGCACGCGCGCGGTGGTTGGCACATCATCTAGATCGAAGCGCACCAAGCTGCGTTGTGTATCAGCCCGGTCATTGGGGCTGCGCAGCCACTGCAACGTGAGGTAGGAATCAGCGCCCAGCGGCAAGGCAGGTTGCCAATAACTGATGGTGGCATCGTCGGCCACGTTCTCTCCATAACGCCCCTCCTGCACCAGTTTAACCTGCCATGACTGAGGCGCGGCATGG
>CAZEPA010000487.1:0-3764 GCA_964513955.1 uncultured Anaerolineae bacterium
CAGCCTGCGCCAATTTGGCTTGCGTTTCAATAGGTAGCATTCAATAGGCGCAAACCCACCCACATTATCGTATGAATAGCCACGCAACCAATGCGAGTGTCCATGAGAATTTGGCCAAATCAGCATTTATGAAAGCTAACCCAATCGAGGCCAGAAAAATGCCGGCAAAAATCAATGGCCCCAACAACTCTCGGCGGCGAAGATGAAGGTCTAGTTGAGGATCAATCAAACGGTTGCGAAATGAGGCATACCACCAGAGAAGAGCCGAGAGCATACCCATCACAGCAATCACAACCGCGTAGAAAATAGTTGCAGTGCGATTTCCATACTCACTGACAACGGAAGTGGGAAATGGCATAAAACCAATTACCATGAGTAAGAGGAGGTTAATCACCATCAAACGCCTGTCGTAGCGCTGAATAAAGCGAAACTTGCGATGATGGCTCATCCAAAAAGACCCTACGACGAGAAAACTGATGGCATACCCTAGATACTTAGGCGCCATATTCAATAACGCCTGAGCCAGGTCGGCATCAGACAATAGGCCCTCAGTAGAAGGCAGACGAATCTCTATGGCAAGTAGAGTGATGGCAATGGCGAAGACCGCATCGCTGAAAAAAACCAATCTTTCCAACCCAAGATGATTCTGGTCTGCATTCTCCAGTTGGAGAGGTGGAGGGTTGAGTGTTTTCTTTGCCATGAATAGTTACTGTCTTTCTGCAAACGCCTTTTGATCCCTCAGCAGGTAAATGCCATACACCATTAACAACGTAACCATGACAACATCCAGCAGAATGGATGGGAAATTGGTGTAGTGCAAGACCAGGTCATGTAGCCCGTGAAGGATCACGACAAACCAGATGCTATTCATGCGCAAGCGGATCGCGCCCAAGCCGACACCATGTACAAAGGCGCCAACCATTTGAGCCAGAACGATAGCGGGACTACGATAGAGCAAATTGGCAATATGGATCACTGCAAACAATAGAGAGGAGATTACAACACTTCGACTAATACCTATAGGTTTCAGCACGCGCAAGATTATGCCGCGCACGAGACCTTCCTCCATGAAACCTGTCAGGGCGTATGCGACTACCAGATAAAAGAATGTTCCCCAGTCACTAGGTTTAATGCCCCTCAGAAAAGGTAGGACAAGTACAATGACAAGCGGAATCCATGCCAAAGGCAACTTACGCCATTCGGAGGGGGAGTTAAAGCCTGTCACTTTCCACCAATCTAAAAACGTGAGGGCAAGAGCGATAAGAACGGCCAGAAAAACAAGAGCGATAAATTCTGGTTGAAACTGCGGAAACCAGGCCTTAGCACTCAGGCCTGCCAGGGTCGAGGTTACGATAAACACAAGAATAATCGTCACCGCTGAAAGCACTGGTCGTCGTTCAGAGAACTCAAGAAAACTGCGCTTCATGTCAGAAAATCCTTTCACTTGTGTTAGATTCGCACCTATCAAACGGTGCGGTCGTTACGAAACTAAGGTGGCCGGTTTGACAAGATAATGTAATGGCTCTGGTAAAGTATGTCCTCCTTTAATCTATCCTGAGGGATTAGCTCACATGTGCTGACGTTAGTCTGACTGCCCGAAGCTAAGCTGCCCGGCGGAAGCGGTCGCGCCCCTACTGATTGTCGCCCATGCCGGCGGGCCAGGCGCACGACCCTACGGCCCAACCGGCCGGGTCAGCTTTGCGCGCTGTCGGGGGCGCCAGTCGAACTCCGTTCCGGGGTGCAAGGGTCGCCTAGATCCACCTCTCGCGGCCAGCGCTCAAACTTTGAGCATGCCGCGGAAACCCCGGGCAGCATAATAGGATGCGGCTCCATTATGGTACACAAACACCGTGTCGTAGCGGCGATCGCAGAAAATCGCACCGCCGAGTTTCCTGATACCTGCAGGCGTCTCCACCCAACTGGATGTCCTTTCGTCGAACTTCCCCAACTTCTGGAGCGCCCGATACTGTTCTTCCGTCAACAGCTCAATGCCCAAGGCTTTCGCCATGCCGATCGCGCTGGAAATGGGCTTGGCTTCTTTGCGTGATTCCAGGGCCTCGGGGTCGTAGCAGAGGCTTCTTCGGCCACTCGGGCTTTCTGCCGAGCAATCGTAGAATGTGACCTCGCCCGTTATCTTGTCCTGGCCGACGACATCCGGCTCCCCGCCGGAATCTTCCATGGCCTGAAGCGTTTTCATCTTCTCAGGATTTGCCTCAAGCCTTGCAAGTACGTCTTGCCATGCAACTCCCTTATGCAGATTCATATTCTTGTCGAATCGTGCTTTCAGCGTTGCAAGAAGACTTTCAGAATGCTTTCTTGTTGCAGTCACGGCTCACCGTCCAATCATTCCGCGCGTATCTCTTCGGCCGACTATAGCTTCGTCTTGGCGCCCAACGGCGCGACGGTTCAGCCTCACCTCTTGAGCCGACCGCTGTGCGCTCGGCTGAACGGCCTGGACTTCAGCGGCGGCGCGCCTCTAAATCGGGAAAGCCTTCGATTTGATCCCAACATCAAGAACGCCCCGATCTTGTGGGCGCAGAGCGCCGTCCGCTGCAAGCCCTTGTTCAGCGGCAGCCTTTCTCTGGCAGTGTAGCGGGCTATTCACTGCCGATGGAGCGCTCGCCCTCACACTTGTTTGGCTGTCAGATCCTTGTCTTCCATTTCCCAGGCGTGATCGAGCGTGTGAAAGGCGGTGTGCCGTATCAGGTACCGCAGCGGCCACTTGCCGGCCAATCTCCCCTGTGCGTGATAGTCCCGGATTGCGTGGCAATAGGCATCACGATGTGCTTTCAGCCCCTCGCCCGTCAGCATCGCACCATCGGGGGTATGCACGCCAAGCCCCTTCGCCCAATCCTGCTCGTTGGCAAAGATATGATGGACGATCCGGTCTCGATCTCGCCCGCCCCCGCGCGGCCCCTTCTGCAGTTCAGCCGACACGCGTGAACGTACATCGTCGAAAAACGTCCAGCACGCCCGCATCAGCGTCAGGGCACGCTCCAATACTTCGTCCGACATGCGTTGCTGGTCAATGCTCGAAAACGCGAACGAGATACCCCAGAAGTCGGTTGAGCCCGTGCCCGGATAGTGCTCGACCACGTCAACGCCGGTGATGGTCGCAAACGCGACCTCCATCCCTGCCAGCTTCGCCACCGGTGTATACCGTGGAACGTAGGAGCGTAATCGTTCGAGCGCAGCCTGCTCGGTGGTTGCTCCGCGCGCGAGACCGGGCCAGTCCGGTGCCACCGCCACCACTTTCTTGCCCTTCGGTCCGATTTCCAGCGTCACCCGCAGATGGTTCGCCATGGCTTCTCCAATCACAGTAGTGGACGTTACAGCATGTAAGTCTATCACAGGTTGAGGGTTTGGCGATATGTAATGCAGCGTTCTCAATATGAGAAGGTATTGATGGGAAGCCGCCTAACGGTGCGGCGGGTCAGCCGCACGAGTGAGGGCACGAAGTGCCCGAAGCGAGTGACGGCTGCAACCGCTTGTTCGGCCGCCGCAAGCGCAGCGAGCAAGGCCGACAGGCGGGTGTCAACCCGCCGCACCGTTCAGCCGACCGCACAGCGCTTAGTTCAACTATTAATTCAACCGCGCCGGCGGTCGAAATCCGAAATTCCGCTTCTAGACCACTGCGGTCGAGAATCCCCCAGCGGGGCAAAGTCCCACGCGTGCGGTCTAGTATCCGAGCCGTGGCGCTCACGGCGTGCGTAGTCCCTTGGATCGTTGAACCTGCGACAGCCAGATTGGCGCAGTAAATCGCC
>CAZEPA010000488.1:0-3761 GCA_964513955.1 uncultured Anaerolineae bacterium
GTCGTGCCCATCCAGGCAATCTCGCTCATGACCACGCTCAACGGCGGCAGCGAGTTGTGGACGCGCACACCCAGGTTGGCGGTGAGTGTTTGGCTGACGGCCAGGCTGACCGCCAGCGGGTTGGGGGTCGTGGCGAGGCTGTTCGCGGGCAAATGTGGATCGGTTGGGGCGAAGATGACCAGGTAATCATCGGGCGCCGCGAGCGACTCGAAGACGTAGTCGCCGATGATGTCGGTGGTCATACTCCCAACCAGCGTGTCAACGGTACTGGAATACGTACCGCTGTGATCTACGTCGCGGTAGAGATTGACCGCCACATCGCGTTGACCGCGATCGCAGCTGGGGCTGCCCGTGCTGGCGTTGGCGTCTTCATCGTAGAATAAACGCCCCCGGATGGCCGGCGGAAGCGGGGCGTCAGGCATGCGCCAATAGCCTTCTTCATCGCCGAAATAGCCAGCGCCTTGCGGCTGCTGAAAAGCAGGTGGGTGGGCCGCGGGAAGCGGCGAGTCCGCCGCAGGAGTAAAAAAGAAAAAGCTGAGCCAAACACTCACCAAGAGGTGCATCATCATCCGTATCCTCCCTGGACGGTCCATGCAGGGGGACGACAACCGCGCCGTTGCCGTATGTCAATTTTACACGATTTCAACTATTTGTACAACTATTTGGAAAATTGCGGTCATAACAACTGTGACAAATCTGACAGGAGTCTACATAATGCCAATTTCAGGGCAGCCTCTTCCGGCGGAGGCTCTCGTCTCCGCCGATGAATCGCCCAACGTACTCGATCCGGTTGCCCCGAATAGCCAGGGGCCAGGAGATCCCGCGAACACCTTATGGCGCCATCCCGATTTCATGAAACTGTGGGCGGGCCAGACTGTCTCGGAGCTTTGCTCACGCATCACGCGTGACGGGCTGCCGCTGGCCGCGGTGCTGGTACTGGGCGCGACGCCGGCCCAAATGGGCGTGCTGGCGGCCTCGGGCGGGGTTCCCGTCCTGTTGATGGGGCTTATTGCCGGCGCCTGGGTAGACCGCCTGCGCCGCCGGCCGTTGATGATTGCGGCGGACCTGGCGCGCGCGCTCGTTTTGCTGCTGATTCCCCTGGGCGCCATCTTCGGCTTCCTGAGCATCGGGCTGCTCTACGCAGCGGTGATTCTGACCAGCATTTTCACCGTGTTCTTCGACAGCGCCTACCAGGCTTATCTGCCATCGCTGGTGACGCGTGCGCACCTCGTCGAAGGCAACAGTAAGCTGGCCTTGAGCGGCTCTCGGGCTGAAGTCCTGGGGCCTGGCCTGGCTGGCTTTCTGGTGCAGGCGTTGACGGCGCCCGTGGCTATCCTGGTAGACAGTCTCTCATTCGTGATCTCAGCCGTTTCTCTGACCACCATCCGCCACACGGAAGCGCCGCCCACGATCCAGCACATGCGCCAGCCGATCGGCCACGAGATGATCGAAGGCGTGCGCACAATTTGGCAGGATCCAATCCTGCGCTTGCTGGCGCTCAGCGCGGGCACGCGCAGCTTCTTCGGCAACTTTATTGGCGTTCTCTATGCCATCTATGCCATTCGCGTGTTGGGTTTCGGCCCGGCCGCGCTGGGACTGACCATCGCGATGGGGGGCGTTGGCGATTTGTTCGGCGCGTTGTTGGCGCCGGCGGCCGTGCGCCGTTTTGGCTTGCGGCGCACGCTCATCAGCACGGTCTTGCTGAGCGGGCTAATCTCCCTCCTCGTTCCGTTGGCCCGAGGCCCGCTCGTTGTGGCTGTCGCCATGCTCATGGCGTCGCAGGTGCTCAGCGATGGCCTCCGCTCGGTCTTCGCCATCAACGAAATCAGCCTGCGTCAGACTATCACCCCTGACCGCCTGCTTGGTCGTGTCACCGCCGGCATGCAGTTGATGGCGGGCGGCGTCGGTCCGCTGGGCGCGTTGGTCGGCGGCGCGCTCGGCGGGGCGATCGGGCTGCGCCCGACGTTGGTCGTGGCTGCGCTCGGCGGCGGCCTCTTGGGCGCGTGGTGGCTGCTGCGCCTGCCCGCCACGATGAGCCATGCGCCCGTGACCAACGCCACCCCGTGAACGCGCAGGCCGCTGCCTGGCGGCCGCGCGTGGGCGTCAGCGCAAAAATAGCCCAACGCCCGCGGCCGTGTTACAATCTGACCCGATGCAAGCCAGGGCGAGCCCAGGTCGCGGCAGCGGCTGTAAAGTCCATCGCTGCGGCTCGCGCCAGATTTGCCATCCACTCTCAGAACACGGAGGCGCTCGATGTGGCAGCTTGATGCGGAGGTTCTCGATGTGGCAGCTTGATACGGTGGATGTTCAGTTTCAAGGCATTCCCCATGCCATTGCCAGCTACATTATTCGGCAGGGAAATGCCGTGGTCATGATTGAAACCGGCCCTGGCTCGACCGTGGCTGGTCTGGCGGCCGGATTGGCCGGCCTGGGGCTGCGCCCATCGGACGTGACGCATGTCCTCGTGACGCACGTCCACCTCGATCATGCCGGCGCGGCTGGGTGGATGGCGCAGCAAGGCGCGCCCGTGTATGTGCATCATGTGGGCGCGCCGCACCTGATGGACCCATCGCGGCTTTGGGCCAGCGCCACCCGCATCTATGGCGCGCAGATGACGCCGCTGTGGGGTCAGGTGTGGCCCATTCCCGCGATCCAAGTCCACGCGCTGCACGATGGGGATGTGATTGATCTTGGCGGCGGCCTGCAAATCGTGGCGCTCGACACGCCCGGCCACGCCTGGCACCACATGGCCTACCAGGTCGAAGATATCTGTTTTAGCGGCGATGTGGCCGCGGCGCGTATGCCAGGGTATCGCCACGTGCGTCTGCCCACGCCTCCGCCGGAGATTGACGTGCCTGTTTGGCATCAGAGCGTCGAGCGCCTGCGTCGCCTCTCGCTGCGCCGCCTCTACCTCACGCACTTCGGGCCGGTTGATGATGTCCCTGATCATCTCGCCGGCGTGGATACCAACCTGGACGCGGCTGCGGCCTATGTGTTGGCAAGTCAGCAGGCCGGTCAAGAGAGGGATGCCATCGTCATGAATTTCAGCGCCTGGTTAGCAGCGCAGGTTGCCCTGGGCGACAGCCCATCGCCTGAGGGCGAGAGCCTGTACGAATTGGTCATCCCCTCGTTCATGTCCGTGGATGGCCTGCTGCGCTTTTGGCGCAAAGCCAATGCGGAACAAGAAAAGCTGAACACGGAACGCTGAACAAGCAGCGCCAAATGCGGCATGAGGAATACATCCGCGATTTAGTCAGCATTCAGCAGTCACGGCGCTTTCGGAGAAAACGCCGAGTATTCCGCATTTTCCACAAGGAGCCTATGTGACTTACGACCTGCCCGCCTGGTATCCCACCCTACCACGTGCCACGACCATTCAGCGTTTAGGCCCGGATGGAATCGCTCACCGGATCAGCATCATTGTTCCGGCGCGCAACGAGGCCGCCAATATCCGGCCTGTACTCGAATTGGCGCTGCCTTACGCTGATGAGCTGCTGGTGATTGACGGTCACAGCCGCGATGACACACGCGAGATCGCCGCCAGTATGGGCGCGCGCGTCATCCTGGACAGCGGGCTCGGAAAAGGCGCGGCCATTCGCCAGGGCATTCAAGAGGCCAGCGGCGACATCCTGGTTTTCATTGACGCCGACGGCTCCCACGACCCGCACGACATCCCCGCCTTGGTCAATCCGATCTGCCGCGGGCAGGCAGACCATGTCTCTGGCTCGCGCATGTTGGGCGGCAGCGACGAACTGCACGCC
>CAZEPA010000489.1:0-3760 GCA_964513955.1 uncultured Anaerolineae bacterium
TGTGCGCCGCCTCTTGGAGCGCCTGCGCCAGCTGCGCGCCGGCGCCGGCGAGACCCTCTAGTCTGTGCGACGATCTGATGAATTCGCCCGCGGGCGCGGCTACCGTGATAGCGGCCTGGGCGGACCGGAGTTCTGTTTCTAGAGATGCCTCGTCGTGCACCCGCTGCGTGTAACTTGATTTGTTGGGAAGGCTGGGTTAGAATAGTAGGGCCATACACGATATAAACGTATGTAACCGCCTTTCCCCGGTTGCCTACGAGAATATCCGGCCCGCCGGGCAGCCATGCGTCGTGGATGGCACGATCACAGCGGCTCAAGGCGGGTTTCTGTTTCCCCGCTCAATGCCCATCGGACAATCGTATGAATACCACGCAAGCGGGCGATCTTGCTATTCTAAGGGCCGTCGTGGGCTATCTCGGCGAGAGCAACCAGCACAACTGGTGGCCGAGCTCATTCTTCGCGCCAACCAGCCATGCTTTTCTGACCCCCGTGTTCACTCGAACCCCCGTCCTGGCCCAATGCACCGGAGCGACAAGCGCCGCTGCTCTCGTTCACGACAGGCTTATCGGCGTTGGCCGCGTGTACCACCTGTTCCGCTTGCCGGAAGATCTCGAACAGGCGATTCATCGGGCGCTCTACGATCCAGATCTTTGCGCCCGCATCATGGCCTTGACGGCTAACAAGGATGCTGCACTGACCCATCTGCGCACAACCGCTGCAACAGCCGTATCGCTCGCAGTTGGGCCAACCTTTGTTGGAGATGCCATGACCCTGCGGTCGCCCGATGCCTGGTCAAAGGCAGCAGCCTACTATCTGCATGCCTTCGAGCAGAACACACAGATTTATCCCTATTTCGTTGACCGAACATGACTTCATCAACCTACACAACACAGCTCCAGGCTGGCCTTGGCCGAATTGATGAGACGCGCATCTTGCTTGAGCTGTGGCAGCCAGGAATGAGCACTACCGATCTTGAACGTGCTGCTTTGCAGTCCGGTCGCTTTCCGAATGTCTCTGCGCGTCGGGTGCGCAATCTGGTGGTCGAATGCTTTGCGCCCCGTTACCTGGTGGAGGGCGGTAAACCTGCCTTACTCCTGCGGACGCTCAAAGAGACATTTTCTGCTCATGAGCTTGAGCAAACACTCTTTCTATTCACGTGCCGTGCTCAACTTGTTCTGACCGACTTCGTCTGTGAGGTCTATTGGAATGTGTATACGGCTAGTCGTCGTGAACTAACAAATGAAGATGCGCGCAGTTGGGTTGCTCAAGCGAATCAGGCCGGCAAAACCACCAGACCATGGTCAAAGGGCACCATCCAAAACGTAGCCGGTTATCTGACCGGTGTCTGCGCAGACTACGGGCTGCTGGAACGCGGCCAAAAGACCGTCCGTCGCATCCAACCCTTCCGCGTCGAACCCCGAGTCGCCGCCATACTGGCCTATGACCTGCACTTCAAGGGTCACGGCGACAACGGTGTGCTCAGCCACTCCGACTGGGCTCTGTTCGGACTGACACGCGATGATGTGCTGGATGAGATGAAGCGTCTGACGCTCAGGGGCTGGCTGATCGTGCAGTCAGCGGGCGGCGTCACACGCATGAGCTGGTTGTACAAATCAATGGAGGAACTGGCCCATGTCCTCGCTCATGGCTGATTTTGACGAGCTGATGATGCGCATCCGCCATGGCCGCCAGCTCGGCCATGCCAGCTTCGAACCTATCTACTACCTCATTTTCCCTCCGCGCGCGATCCTGGAAGTCAAACGCACGCTGCCGGCGTGGATCGCACGGCTGCGCAACGAGGGATGGGAGGTGCATCAGTTCTCGCTTGCTAAAGAGATCTCCGACATCCTCGACCACGCGCCCCTGCGTCGAATCTGGCTGGCCGCCGATCGCAAGGCGCCCCTGACCTGGGAGAAAACCAACCAGTCACTGGCCAACGCGCTCATGAACGGATCCTTGCAAGGGCGGCTGGAAGCCTTACTAACCGAACTGGAAGGCAACCCCCATGCGATTCTGCTGGTTACCGATCTCGAGGCCCTGCATCCTTACCTGCGCATCGGCGCCATCGAGAGCCAGCTCGCCGGCAAGTTCCACGTGCCTACGGTCTTTTTCTACCCCGGCGAGCGCACCGGCAAAACGCGCCTCAAGTTCCTCGGTTTTTACCCGGAGGATGGCAATTACCGCTCAGTCCACGTGGGCGGCTGAGCGTAGCGGAGATAACCACCATGACGATCAAAACCCTGTTCGATCCCAGCAAAGACATCTACCGCACGATCGAGAAGGTGATCACCTACGGCGCAGCTCAGGAAGCGCGCCTCAAGGCTGAGATCACCGAGTACGTCGTCACCGAAAACATCGAGGAGCAGTTCGAGAAGCTGCTGAGCAGAATTCAGACTGCCCTCGACATGGGGCCGGGTGCAGGGAACGAGGTCGGGGTCTGGGTGTCTGGATTCTACGGCTCGGGTAAGAGCTCTTTCACCAAGTACCTGGGCCTGGCCCTGGACGAGCGGGTCCAGGTGGATGGCGTGCGCTTTCTGAAGCATCTGCAGGATCGCCTGCACAAACCACAGACCAAGGCGCTGTTGACGACTGTCGCCAGCCGTTATCCGGCGGCTGTGGTCATGCTGGACCTGGCCAGCGAAATGCTCGCTGGCGCCACCATGGAAGATGTCTCCACCGTCCTCTACTATAAAGTGCTGCAGTGGGCTGGTTACTCGCGCAACCTGAAAGTGGCCGCCCTGGAGCGCCGACTGCAACGTGACCACCGTTACGAAGAATTCACCGCCCGCATCGAACGTGAGCTAGGTGTTCCCTGGACGCAGGCTCAAAATGATCCACTGGTCATTGACAGCCTGCTGCCGGAAATCGCCCACGTCATGTATATCCGGAGCTCTTCAAGTCAGTAACTTCTTTCAGCACCGAAACCACGGAATTCGTGCGCTTCGAGAACGAACGCGTGGCCGAAATGATAGAAATCGTGCGCGAGAAGACGGGGCGCCAGTTTGTCATCTTCATCATTGACGAGGTGGGCCAATACGTGGCTTCCCGACCCAATCTCATCCTGAATCTCGACGGCCTGGCCAAGAACCTGAAGGCGATCGGCGATGGTAGGGTCTGGATTGTGGGCACCGCGCAGCAGACCTTGACCGAAGACGACCCGCGTGCAGCCCTGAATTCACCCGAGCTTTATAAGCTGGCGGCGCGTTTCCCCATCCAGATTGATCTTGAATCCAGCGACATCAAGGAAATCTGCTACCGGCGTCTCCTGGGCAAGTCGCCGTCTGGTGAACAAATTCTCGGCGCCCTGTTTGACCGCTGCGGCCAGGCGCTGCGCTACAACACGAAGCTGCAAGATGCCCGCTACTATGATTCGGACTTCGATCGCAGCACCTTTGTCAATCTCTACCCATTCCTGCCAGCTCATTTTGACATCCTGCTGCACCTGCTAGGCGCCCTGGCCAAGTCCACCGGCGGCATCGGCCTGCGCTCGGCGATCAAGGTGATTCAGGATATTCTGATCGAGGGGGCGCCCGAACATCCGGCTGTGGCCGACCGCCCCGTAGGCTGGCTGGCCACGACCGTTACTCTTTACGACAGCCTGGAAAAGGACATCCGTCGCGCCGAGCCTTCCATCCACAAGGGAGTCGGCAAGGCGCTGATCCGCTTCCCGCACTCAACCGTGCACCAGGAAGTGGCCAAGACCGTCGCCGTCCTGCAAATCCTGGGTAACATGCCGGTCACCGCGCAGAACGTGGCCAGC
>CAZEPA010000490.1:0-3745 GCA_964513955.1 uncultured Anaerolineae bacterium
GGCATCTCTATAGAGATGCCAACTTTGCCAGCCGCAGGCTTTGCCGGTAGAGTCCGGCCGCCTCGCCCAGCCTGCGCAACACCTGGACCGACCGGCCAAGGTGGAACAAGACGAAGGTCACGCCCCAGCGGTCGCCGATGCGGCGCTTGAGCGCTCACTGGCACTCAAGCGCCGCTCGTGCCGCCTCGGCACGCCCCTGCAGCGAGTACACCTGCCCCAGCACGTTGAGCGCCACGCTGGCGTGATCATGGCCGCCGTTGGCCACGGCCAGGCGCAACCCCTCGGTCAACGCCTCCTCGGCCGCCGCGCACTCCCCTTGATGGCGCAGCAGCGCGCCGAGATACGCCAAGGCCCAGGCCCGTTCCAAGGGTACGTTGGCCGCGCCCAAGGGTGCGTTGGTCGCGCCCAAGGGTGCGTTGGTCGCGCCCAAGGGTGCGGCGTTCTCGACCGGCTGGCGACGCGTCTCATCCACGGGGCCGGCATGGGCAGCGGCTCTATACTATTTGGTATATTGAAAAGTTCTGTGTATACTACTGAGTATAGGGTATTGCAGAAGCGAACGAGTGCGCAGCAAAAGGAGCAATAGCAGCCCGTGCCAAGAGCCAGCCGCCAATCCAACGCAGCCAATTTCGAGCTGATGCCGGCGCCGGCCAACGAGAACGCCGAACGGATCCTCCAGCAAGCGTGGACGATGTTTCAGCAGTATGGCTTTCGTGGCACCTCGGTTGACGAGCTCTGCCGGCGCTGTGATCTGACCAAACCAACGCTCTATCATTACTTTGGCAACAAGGAGACGCTCTACATTCACGTCATGCTGCGCCAGCTGCAGGGCTACCGCGTGATCATGCAGACGGACGGTCCTTTACGCCAACGGCTGGTTGAGCTGGCGCAAGCGATACTGGCGTCGTTCGACACCGATATCAACAGCATGATGCGCGACATGGCGCATGTCAAAGACGCCAGGCTGCACGACGTGATCGCACAAGCTTTCCGTCGCGAGTTGTTCGAGCCGCTCATGCGGGCCATCCGCGACGATATCCAGCCCTCAGCCCACGTTGATCACCGTGCTGAGTTCTATGCATGGCTGTTTCTTGGCATCGTCAACACCTTCGTGAGCAGACGGACGGCCAGCGAGTCACGTGGAACTGCCCGTGAACCCCAACTGTTAGCCCCGCAGTTGGTGGACTTCTTCTATCATGGGGCGCATGATCTTATTTCGAAAGAGGAATAGTTTATGACCCAAGCTACCGTTGCGGCCGCGCCGCCGACCGACCGCCCGACCCGGCGCCAATGGCTGACTCTGCTGGTGCTGAGCCTGGGCCTGGCCATTGTCATCATCGACAGTACGATCGTCAACGTTGCGATCCCGTCCATTCGCGCCGAGTTCAACGCCACCCTGCAGCAGTTGGAGTGGGTCAACTCGATCTATGCGCTGGTCTATGCCGCGTTGATTGTCACCTGGGGTCGCATCGGCGATCAGGTCGGCCGCAAGCGTATCTTCGTCGCCGGCGTGGCGGTGTTTGTGGCCGGCTCGCTGATGGCGGGTGCCGCACCCAACATCGGCTTGCTCATTTTGGCGCGGGCGGTGCAAGGCTTCGGCGCCGGCATGACCAGCCCCTCGACGCTGTCCATCGTCTCGGCCACCTTCACCGGCCGGGCGCGCGGCATTGCGTTTGGCGTGTGGGGCGCCGTGGCCGGCGCTTCGGCGGCGCTGGGGCCGTTGTTGGGTGGCTGGCTCACCACCAACGCGAGCTGGCGGTGGGCCTTCTACATCAACCTGCCCATTGGTGTGATCGCCATCGTCGGTGCTCTGGTGTTGATCCAGGAGTCGCGCGATCTCCGCCAGAAGCTCACCTTCGACATACCCGGTATCGTCCTCACGGCGCTGGGCGTCGGCGCGATCATCTTCGCCCTGATCGAGGGCCAGACCTATGGCTGGGTGCAGCCGAAGCGGCCCTTCACGATCGGCAACTGGACCTGGCCTCTGGAGAACGTGTCGATCAGCCTGGTGGCCGCGATCATCGGCGTGGTCGCGCTGACCATCTTCGTCTGGTGGGAGCTGCGCATCCAACGCCAGGGCAAGGAGCCGCTGTTCGACTTCACCCTTACCCGCTTCCCCAGCTTCCGTTATGGCTTGATCACCGTGGCCATTGTGGCGCTGGGTGAGTTCGGCGTCATCTTCGTGCTCTCGCTCTTTCTCCAAGGCGTGCTGGGCTTGACCGCCTTCCAAACCGGCCTGGTCTTTCTGCCCTTTGCCATTACGACGCTGTTTGTCGCGCCGTCGGCCGGCGTGCTGTCCAGCCGTTTCGGTGCTAAGTGGGTGGTGACCAGCGGCATGGTGATCGAGGCCATCGCCATCTTCTCGTTGAGTCGTCTGTTCCGTGTCGACACACCCATCGGCTACTTCGTTCCAGTACTCATGGTCTATGGCGCGGGTGTCGGCCTGGCCATTGCGCAACTCACCAGCGTGGTTCTCAGCGAGGTGCCACGGGAGCGGCTGGGAGCGGGCTCAGGGGCGAACAACACCATCCGCCAGGTCGGGGCAGCAGTGGGCGTTGCCATCATCGGCGCGGTGCTGACCACCGGCATCAGCACCTCGGCAGTGAGCCAGCTCGACGCCAATCAGGCGATCCCTTCCTTCGTCAAGTCGGCCATTGTACAGCAGATCGAGCAAGGCGGTGCAGCCAATGAGGGCCAGGTGAGCCTGGAGGGCGCACCCCCCGGCATCGAGAAAACAGCTGCTGGCCAGGCGATTCGCCAGATCATCCAACAATCGTTCGTCGACGGTGCGCGCGCGGCGGCGCTGATCGCCAGCATCTTTGTCCTGCTCGGCGCGCTCAGCTCACTGCGCATACCCAACACGACCAAGCTAGAAATGCGCGAGGTTGCGGCTGCCCACTGACCAGGCTGCCGCAATCGTAATGGTTTACAAGGAGGTGACGGCCATGTACAGGAAGATCATCGTTCCGCTCGACGGCTCAAAACTGGCGGAGGGCGTATTGCCCCATGTGTGCGAGATGGCCCGCTGTCTCGGATGCCAGATTGTCCTGCTGCAAGTGTTGACCCACAAGTCATACGACTATCTCCTCAACGATCCGGGTCTATCGGCGTCGCTGCGCAGTTCGGAAGAGGAGGCGGCCTGCAACTACATCGGCCCGCTCATCGGCAAGTTGCGGCAGGAGGGGCTGGATGTGTCGGCTGACATCGCCACCGCCACTGGCCCGGTGGCCGATGCGATCATCGAGTTCGCTCGCAGGGTCAACGGTGATGTGATCGCCATGTCCACCCACGGCCGCACCGGGCCGGCGCGCTGGGTGCTGGGCAGCGTCGCTGATCGCGTCGTGCGCGGGGCCGGCATTCCTGTCCTGCTGATCCACCCCAAGAGCGAATCCGAACCGGTCAAGTAAGGGCGCAGTTGACCGCACGAATGGACACGCCAGCCAGCGAGGCCGCAGAGCGCTAGCTTTGCGGCCTCGCCGTATGACCGCAGCGCGTGAACGGCGCTTATGCCCTCGCTTCTGGACATTCTTTGGAATATCACTTACAATAACATCAGTATCGACGCCGCGCAAACGCCAGCCGAGGAGTGATTCATGAGCAACCGCCGCCGTCGCCGTGCCCAACAGGAAAAACGCATCGCTGCGGAAACGGCCGCCACGGCTAACGCCGCCGAAACGGACGAGGATCTGCCGCCGGTCGACGCACCGCCCATCGTGCTGGAATCGGTCCTCCCGCCGATCACCGA
>CAZEPA010000491.1:0-3745 GCA_964513955.1 uncultured Anaerolineae bacterium
AGACATTCAGGCTGGCGTCAAGATCGAGCGCCGCCGATTCGATGCAGCGGAAATTCCTGACCCTCAGGTCGGCCAGCAAAGACAGGGGCTTACTCGCGCGGCAAGACTACAGCCGCATGGGCATTACGACATACTTGGTGTGGCTGCCTTGACCAGGGCGGATCAGGCAACTGCTGTTCGCGTCGACGAAATCGATTTCCACCTCATCGCCATCGACCGCCGCCAGCGCATCGAGAAGATAGGTGACGTTGAACCCGATTTCGATGGCCGCGCCCGCGTAGTCCACCTCGAGCTCGTCCTGCGCCTCTTCCTGGTCTGGGTTATTCGCTTGAATCTTGAGGATATTCTTGCCCAGCTCGAGGCGTACGCCACGGTATTTCTCGTTCGAGAGGATCGCTGCACGCTGGAGTGCGCCACGCAGCGTTTCACGTCCGGTCTTCAGGGTGACAATGCCGCTGGCGGGAATGACGCGTTCATAGTCCGGGAAACGGCCATCGATCAGCTTGGAGGTGAAACGTATGCCGCCCAGGCTCGCCTGGAGGTGATTGCTGCCGATGGTCAGCTCAACCTCTTCCCCGCTCCCGAGCAGGCGGTGCAGTTCCACTACACCTTTGCGTGGCAGGATGACTTGTCCAGACGTAACATCTTGATTTTCAATTGCAATATCACAAAGTGCCAGACGGTGGCCATCGGTGGCCACCGCACGCAGGCGCTTCTTGCTGGTCTCGAGCATCAGGCCATTGAGGTAATAACGCACGTCCTGCTGGGCCATCGAGAACTGGGTCTTGTCCAGCAACCGCGCCACCTCCTTCTGCGGCAGTTTCACGCGACTCACCGCCTCGACCTTGTCCACGAGCGGGAACTCGCCCGCCGGCAACGTCGATAGGACGAAGCGACTCCGGCCGGCCTTGATGACCAGTCGGTCGCCGTCGAGTTGCAGGCCGATGTTCACGCCCTCCGGCAGGGCCTTGGTGATGTCGAGGATCTTGCGTCCCGGCACCGTGATCTCGCCGGGCACTTCCACCTTCTCCGTTGCAGCCTCGGCGACCAGCTCCACCTCCAGGTCGGTTGCCGTCACCGTCAGGCCGCCGTTCCGGGCGACCAGGAGCACATTGGCGAGGATCGGCATCGTTTGCCGCCTCTCCACGACACCGATGACCGACTGCAGGGGCTTGAGGAGCGCTTCGCGCGAAATCGACAGCTTCATGGGGAATCCCGATCCAGACTAAAGAATATCCTGAATATCTGAATATCCTGATAGTGATGATTATGCCCGAGGCTCAGGTGCATAAGGCAGCTAATCGCTGCTGTCCCAGCCGCTTGCAGCGGCCATCCGGCTGTATAAGCCGGCGTCCATGCTGCGTGTCCACTGTGCGTAAGCTGTTGGCCGATTCGCCGCCCAAAACTATCCACCGTCATTCCACAGGCACTACCGGTACCTGTCGACAGCTCCGGCATGAACTCAACCGGTCAGCGTGCGCAGCAGGTTCTGGTAGTCCTCGCGCACGCGCGTATCGGAGCCGCGCAATTCCTGGATGCGCCGGCAGGCATGCAGCACGGTCGTGTGATCGCGCCCACCAAAGGCATCACCGATCTCCGGCAGGCTGTGCCGCGTGAGTTCCTTGGCAAGGCTCATCGCCATCTGGCGTGGCCTGGCCACCGAGCGGCTGCGACGGTGCGAGAGCACGTCGGCGACACGGATCTTGAAATACTCCGCCACGGTCTTCTGGATGTTCTCGATGGTCACCAGGCGCTCCTGCAGCGCCAGCAGGTCGCGCAGCGCGTCGCGGGCGAACTCCAGGTCGATGGCCCGGCCCGTGAAGCTCGAGTTGGCCATCACCCGGCGCAGGGCGCCCTCGAGCTCACGCACGTTGGAGCGGATCCGCTGGGCCATGAAGAACGCGACTTCCTCCGGCAATTCCACATTCTCGGCCGCGGCCTTGGTGATCAGGATCGCCGCGCTCGTTTCCATCTCCGGCGGCTCGACGGCCACGGTCAGCCCCCAGCCAAAACGGGATTTCAGCCGCTCCTCCAGGCCGGACACTTCCTTGGGATAGCGGTCACAGGTCAGCACCACCTGGCGCTGGCCTTCCAGCAAGGCATTGAACGTATGGAAAAATTCTTCCTGTGAGTGGTCCTTGCCGGCAAAGAACTGGATGTCGTCGATGAGCAGGGCGTCGAGTGAGCGATAGGCCTTCTTGAATTCGCTGATGGTGTTGTGCCGCAGCGCCGACACCATGTCCTGGACGAACTGTTCTGAGTGCACGTAGGCAACCCGGGCGCTCGGCCGCCCGGCCAGGATGGCGTGGCCGATACCCTGCATCAGGTGTGTCTTGCCGAGGCCCACCCCGCCGTAAATGAACAGCGGGTTGTAGGCCGCCCCGGGATTGCGCGCCACCTGCATGGCCGCCGCGCGGGCGAGCTGGTTGCTCTTGCCCTCCACGAAGCGCTCGAAGGTGTAGCCCGGGTTGAGCTTGCTCCCCAGCAGAGCGGACTTGGGCGCCGGCGGGGCGCCCAAGTCCCTGACGATCGCGGGGGCCGCCTCACGTGCACCGATCTGCAGGACCACCGTCGGGGTCGGCGGGTCCGTGTCCCGGGCGACGACCTCGCGGATGCGCCCGAGGCAGCGATCGGTCACCCAGTCGACGACAAACCGGTTGGGAGCCAGCAGGCGCAGGGTGCCGCCATCCTCGATGGCCTGCAGCGGCCGGATCCAGGTGTTGAAGTCGGTTTCGGAAAGGTCTGCCTGCAGTTGCCGGAGACAGCCGCTCCAGAGGGATGTCGCCACGCGTTGGACCCTGCTGTGTTGCTCGTTGTGGTTCGGGATGGCGGGGGCGAGAGTCTATACGTTCCCGTCGCAGCTTATCCACAGGCATGTCAGGATTGACAGTACGCGGCTGCCTGCGTAACCTTTCGGCCTCTTTGACCGGCCCATCGTCTTGTTTCCGGAAGGCTTTTCCCCGCCATGAAGCGCACATACCAACCCAGCAAGCTGAAACGCAGCCGCACTCATGGATTCCGGAGCCGCATGGCCACGCGTGGCGGTCGCCTGATATTGAAGCGGCGACGCGCCAAGGGCCGCGCCCGTCTGACTCCATAGATTGTCGGCACCAGCCGCGGGTGCGCAGACGCAGCGTCGGCCACACAGTTTTCCGGTTTGCCTCAGGCTGACACGCGCAGCCGATTTCGAGGCGGTCTTCAAAGAAGGACGGCGCTCAGCCGATCAACTGTTCACCGTGTTGTACCGCCCCTCCGGCCTCGATCATGCCCGCCTCGGCATGGCTGCTTCGGCAAAGCGCATACGCACGGCGGTGGGGCGCAACCGCATCCGCCGCCTGATCCGCGAGAGTTTCCGCCAGGGCGCCATCCGCCAGCAGGGCCTCGACATCGTCGTGCTCGTCAAGGAGCCGGCGGTCGCCGCAGACAACGCCGCCCTCACCGCCAGCCTTGCCGCCCACTGGTCACGCCTGCAGCGTGCCACTGCGGCGCGGGCCTGAGCCATGTCGTGGTCAACGCGGACGGTGGCGTGTACCGGTGCATGGCCGACAGCTTCCGGCCCGAGCGCGCGGTTGGGAACGTCAACCGGGCGCGGCTGCATGAGATTCTGGCGCCGGTGCAACAACCGTGCGTCTGTGACGAACGATCCGACTGTTTCGATGGCTACGCGTGGGATCGAGTACTGGTGGATCATCTGGCGGGCGCTCCATGGCACTCAACGACGACGTAACGGTTGTCGTGCCGGCGC
>CAZEPA010000492.1:0-3740 GCA_964513955.1 uncultured Anaerolineae bacterium
ACCGAAGTCTCCTCAGCTACCAGCTCGTCCATGCCGCGCCAGGCGAAGATGGCAGAGATGTACTCTTGCACCTTTCCCCAATGGCGATCCATCTGATGCAGCAGGTCAATCTCCTGACCCCAGAGGTTGGGCGCAATCGCGACCGGGTCATTGCCCAACGGACGATCGAACGAATCGCCCAGGCTGTGGGCCGGATCGGTGCTGAGCACAATCGTGCGCAGGCCGCGATCAGCGCAGTGAACGGCCGTGGCCGCGCTGATGCTTGTTTTACCCACGCCGCCCTTGCCGGTGTACAGAATTATTCGCACATTGTCATCCTTGCAGCCCGCGGCGGACAGACGGCATCATGCTGTCTTCCGGGCGCCGGGCGGTCAGTTCAGAATTACCTAGCGGGATTCTACTCGAAACGTGGGGAATGGTCAAAGCCCTCGGCGCTGCGGCTCAGCCCCTGCGGTCGGCGAACTTGATTGACTTTCTCACGCGCTCACGCTATACTAACGACGAGGCCGGGATGTGGGTAGGAGAATAGAGAATGATACAGGGTGCTCTGATTTGTTTGCGACCGGTGAAGCAAGCCGACCTGCCGCTTCTGGAGGCCTGGCAGAACGATGTTGAGATTCAAAGTGAGTACAACGCGTTTGGTCTCAAGCGTTCCGACAACCAGGAGCGTGCATTCGCCGAACATGGCTTCCTGAGCGATCAGCTCAGCACCTTGATGATTGTCACGCGGGCCGGTGAGGTGGTGGGGACGATGAGTTTTCACCAGGTGCATTACGGCCCCAACAGCGGCAGCCTGGCCTACAACATCGGCCTGAGCATCGTTCCCGCCCATCGCGGTAAGGGCTACGGCACCGAAGCGCAGCGCCTTCTGGCCGATTACCTGTTCCGAACCTACCCCATTGCGCGGGTCGAGGCCTCGACCGATGTCACCAACCTGCCCGAACAACGCTCGTTGGAAAAAGCAGGGTTCACACGCGAGGGCGTGCTGCGTTGGGCGCAGTGGCGCAGCGGCGCCTGGCACGACATGGCGCTCTACAGCAAGGTGCGCGGCGAATAGACCCAAGCAGCCGGTCGTTTCACCGCAACCCGTCATTCATCGTTCCCAAGGAGGTCTGTATGGCACGCGAACTGTCTACTCTGCAGCCAACGGCTCAGTCTAGCTCCAAGCAGTTGAACACCATGATGCGACGCTCTCAGCGCGGCCAGGTCAACGCCATGGTGCGCCTGGCCGATCACCTGGTTGCCAATATCGAGCAGGATGGACTCAGGGCACTCATTCGGGGTTTTCAGGCGTTTGCCGTTGATTATGCCGCGACGCTCGACCAAGCGAACGAATCGGGCCAGCTCTCCTTCCTTCTGCGCTCTGGCATCGAACGCCTACTGCAGGAATGGAATATCTTGAGCCGTGCGTGCGAGCAGCGGAATGAGCCTAATCCGAAGTACATGCGCGTGGCCGACAGGCAGCAGAGCGTGCGCAACTACCTGGACATGGCGGACAAGCAGCTCAGCGGTTACTGCGAGCGCTGGCGTCCGCCTGCACATACCGCCTATACTTCACTACAAACGCCCGTTGCCTACTTCGAGAAGCTCTACCGCATCTCGCGGGCGCTCTTTGCTCCCGGCATCCCTGTCGTTTCGATTCCCCTGTCCGATTACGATGCGCCCGATCGCTGGCAAGCCCTGGCGCACGAGATGGGGCACCACGTCTTCTGGAATGGTGTGACTCTGGACGAGTTCAGCGCTCTGCAGAGCCGTCTACGCCAAGCGGTGGCCGACGCTGTCCTCAAGCGACTTGGTGTCACAGATTACAGCAACGCGCCCAGTAACCTGAACATGCAGCGCATTGACTTGTGGGGACACTGGCTGGAAGAGGTGTTCGCCGATGTGTGCGGCGTGCTGCTTGCCGGGCCAGCCTTTGCCTACTCGGCGCAAGAGCTTGCCGCGGCCTCGGTAAGCACGCTGGACGATCTGGTAGGCGCCGGTGACCAGACGCATCCTAGCCTGTATTTGAGGCCGTTGATTGCCCTGCAGGTGATACGCGAGATTGCAGGCAAATTGCACGATGTTGATGCCAAGTACGCCGCGGCTCTGTTGGGGTGGGCTGGGGCAGGCGACACCGAGACCCAACGCCGCGCGCCCGGTTTTGACGATTTTCTTAAGACGAACCAACCTGATGAGTGGATGTCCGGGAAACGCACCCCTGCCGATCTGACGGTCTCGCGCGGCGCAATCCTGACAGGCGACGAGCGCTGGCAGCGGTTCACGGCGTCGGCAGCCGACATGACGCACCGGACGACAGACCGGACGACGGACATTCCCCTGACCGAACTGAAAGCTGATGTACCCGTTGTGGTGCAGGCGTTACTAACTGCGCCGGTGTGGCCAGAGGGGAAATGCCTGTGGGATCTGGTGGAGTTTTACGGACTGAGACCGGGGGATCGCAATGTTGCTGAGCTGAAGGAATGGAGCACCCTGTTCGACATCTCGACGCGCCCTGCTTTTCCACCCATACCTGACCTGAGCAGTCTGCCAGCAGGTGATTTCAAACCAGTTGCGCTGCGCATGGCGGACGTGGTAGGAAAGTCAACCGTGACTGACGCAGAGAAACCGCGCGCATTTTGGATACTTCTGTCCGCCCTCAATGTCGAAAGTGAATCCGCCGGTCTCTATCAGCCGCACACCAACTTTGCCAGCGACCATAGTCATTTGCCAGAGCAATTTTGGGCTTTGTTCACCAAACAACACAAACACGACGCCATT
The DNA here is from genome assembly GCA_964513955.1 of uncultured Anaerolineae bacterium. Taxonomy (GTDB): domain Bacteria; phylum Chloroflexota; class Anaerolineae; order SSC4; family Amarolineaceae; genus Amarolinea. The sequence goes on from CAZEPA010000492.1 coordinate 2,761, forward strand.
GGTAGTACAATCAGTGGACCGTGGGTCCGAGATCAGGACTAGCAGGATCGCCCCTCATCGGTGTGGACATCTAGATCGCCAGAACGGTTCTACGCTCAGCGCAGGTCGGCGAGATAGACACGATCTTGCTTCAGACAGGCGTGAAATTGCATTTGCTCCAGGAAACGAGCATAGGCTGTCTCGGCCTTGGGTTGCACATGCAGAACCTTAGAATACAAGAGGCCACGAATGACCTGTAGGCGAGGTGGATCGCTCGGCGCGGATGATCCTAGTTTTTCCTGAATGAGCGCATTCACGGGCACGCCTTTGCCCTCATCCGTGCGGGCTATGGCTATGTAGTAATAGAGCCAGCAGACACGAGTTAAGGGCGAGGCGCTGTCCAGTTCCTCCGCTTTCTGGCAGTCGGCCGGAATTTGCTGGAAGTTCCCCTGATGCCAATACACATTGGCCCGGTTGACCAGCGCCAGGAGCTCGATCGCGCGTTCCTCCTGCGCCGCGGCGAAGTTGATCGCTCTTCCCAGGGATTCGGCACCGGACGCGGCATAGGTGTTGTGCTCCATCGCCTCGTTGTAATAGGCTACACCGAGGTTATGCCAGGCGAAGGGCCAACTCGACTGTTGTTGGGTCAACCCCTCATACGCTTCGATTGCGTCTTTGTAGAGCCTTTCAAAGAGCAGGGCGTTGCCACGCAGCAATTCCAATTCACGTGTCTGCACTGTTGAAGGTAAGGTCTCGAACTTCTTGTAGGCCTCGCCGTAGTCGCCGTGCTGAAACGCGACCAGGGCTGCGCCCGCTTGGGTTACGTCAGCCAGCGTGCCGCTGACTGATACGCTGGCCGGTTGGTAGAGATCGTCTGCATTACGGATCGCGGCCAGGTCGAAAGTCAGAGTGATAGACTCGGACGTGCGGCAGCCGCCGCTGACAATCAGATCGTAGCCATCAGCCTGACCCCAGGAACGCAGGGTCGCGTCGGCCGCGGC
>CAZEPA010000493.1:0-3737 GCA_964513955.1 uncultured Anaerolineae bacterium
GCAGCAGCGCTTCCTCGCTGGCGCCCGCGCCGAAGGTCATGGTCATCTGGTTTTCATCAATCAACACAGCCGCAGCTTCTGGCATGGTCACTGGCGGCCGTTGCGGCGCGTGCAGTTCACGCGGCCCTTTCTCGGCCCGATGCGTGCGCCGGTCTGGCACGAGATAGGGGATAAATTCCTCATTGTCTTCGTAAGAACGCAAATTCATCGTTCTGGTGCTCCATCGTAACGGTATTCACTCTTGTCTTGTGTCGCTGACACGAGTCCTTGGATCAAACCAGAGGCGACTTCGGCGTGAGCGCTCAGTCGAACGCTCAGTCGAGCTGGCCAGGACCTAACCTCTGTGGACAAACTATGGTTGCCTCGTCCTGTGGCGCTATACAAGAAAACGGCCACAGGAACCAAGTCCCGTGGCCGCGTTAAGTCTTTGGCGGATGCCGTTGCCTGTGTCCAACGAAGCTCGCGCCAGCAGGTGCGTTGAGACGACCGTGCGCGCAGGCGGTGGCTGGAGCAGCAAAACAAAACGGCCACGGGTTGAACGTGCACCCGTGGCCGTGAGAGGTCAGGCTAAAGTTGTGAACAGAAGCCGGTTAGGACTCCCGCAGACACAGGGCGCACGCATCGAAGCAGACAGGGAAGGAATGCTGTTGAGTTGTCATGCCTGACGGCGCCCCCTTTCAGATAAGTTGGCGAGAGTTTAGCACACGTAGCCCGATAGGGCAAATTTCGTCCCGCAATCATCAGCCTGGCTGCTTGCCGATCCTACTGACCAACAATCCCGTGTTTTCATGACACAGAAAAATGGGACGATTACCAGCCTCGCCGCTGGGATCCTACTCACCCTGGCGCTGCAGCGCCATGAATGAGCCAACCGTTGCCACCAACGCCGCGCCGCCAATGATGAACGGCAGGACGGAGGATTCGCCGCCGATGAGCGCCAGCACGGCGAGGATGAACGATAGGCCGTTGAAGACCAGGGCCATCACGGATGGCAGGCGCCACTGCGACCACGTGCGGCTGCGCAGTTGATAGAAGCCCATGATGCCATAGCCCAAGGTCGCGGCGCCGCCTTGACGATACAGGAAGGTGTCCGTGCCGGCATAGCCAAAGAGGCGGGCCACCATCGTGGGGACAAAGAGACCCAGGGCGCCGACCAGAGTGGCCACAATAGCCAGGAACCAGACGAGCGCCACCAACCAGGCCGCGACATCAGGTGCAAGTTGGGGCGCGGCGCCGTGCCGCCGAAGTAACGAGGCGGTGATGGCTGTGATGCTGATGGATGCAACCAGGATCGCGTAAACAATCCAGGTGGCGCTGCCATCGAGGATCGCCAGGGCAATGGCGTAAAGCGAGCCGAGGTTAAAGGCGAGCGTCGCGATCACTACGATGCGCACAGGGAGCCACGCCTCCTGGCGCAGTGCCAGAAGGATCGCGATGGCATAACCCAACGTGGCCGCGCCGGCCAACCGATAGATGAAGGGATCGTTGCCCATGGCGCCGGCCAGGCGAGCCAACAGCCCTGGCGCCAGGAGCGGCAGGAAGCCAAAGACCAGTCCGCCGAGAAGGGGGACAACCAGTAGAAGTTTTTCCTGCGACGTCAATCGCTCAAGGAGCGCAGCGCCTGCGCGGTCGCCGGCCAGACGCCCGGGGTTCGAAGCGGTTTGGGTTGACATGACTGAATTCCTCCTCACACGATATCTCTTGCTGCATGATTTCGAGAAGCGCTGTCTAGCGCCGCCGTCTTGAATTGATGATGCATCCCGCGGCTGGTTGGTGAACAGGTCAACGGCTGTTCACTTGTTGTTCACCCTCACAGGTTCTGTGCTTGACTCCACAACGCGCCAAATGGCGTATTGACATCTGGCGGTGATGGTGCTAAAATGACGTCGCATCCCCCCCCCAGTGGGGGGGGTGGGGTGAGAGCAGGAGACAACGATGAACGCGCAAACCAAAGAGCAGGTATTAAGCCGGTTAAAGAGTATCGAAGGGCATGTGCGCGGGATTCAGCGCATGGTGAACGATGATAACTACTGCATTGATGTCATCAGCCAGGTGCAGGCTGTGCAAAAGGCGCTCGACCGCGTCAACAGCCTGCTGCTAGACAATCATCTCAATTCCTGCGTGATTACCGCCGTGCGCAGCGACGACTCGCAGGAGCGCGAACGGGTCCTCGGAGAGCTGCTGCACGTGTTCGAGACCGGCAGCAAATTGTAATTTCGCCGCCGCGGCCGAGCCGCAAGCGCGGTTTTTTACTAAGGCCCCGCGTAAACGAAAGGATTTAAGCAATGACAGTCAAAACCTATTCTGTGCCGAACATCTCGTGCCATCACTGTGTCAACACCATTGAGCGCGAGCTCAAGGATGTCGCCGGTGTGACATCCGTGAAGGCCAATGTCAGTACCAAGGCCGTCATGGTCGAAGTGGCCGATGCCAGCCGCCTGGCCGCCGTGGAAGCGACGCTGGACGAGATCGGTTATCCGGTTGAGGCGTAGCCGCTCGCCGGTAACCGTGACTCTGAAGGACGAATGACCCGCCGAGCCGCCATTCGTCCTTTGTCTTTTTTACCCACTCCATTCCCCCATCGGAAGGTGACATGTCAACCAAAGAATTGAGCCTGCCCGTGACCGGCATGACGTGCGCGAACTGCGCCAATACGATCACGCGTACCCTGAAGAAGACAGCGGGCGTGACCGAAGCCAATGTCAACTATGCCAGTGAGCGCGCGCAGGTGATTTTCGATCCGGCGTTGGTCAAAGAGGACCAACTGGTGCAGCGAATCCGTGATGCCGGCTATGACGTGCCGCAGGCTCGTGTAGAGCTGCCCATCACCGGGATGACATGCACCAACTGCGCCAACACGGTGCAGCGCGCCTTGCGTAAGGTGGACGGCGTGGTCGAGGCCAACGTCAACTACGCCAGCGAAAAAGCCAGCATTACCTACATCCCCGGCGCGGCCAACCGCCAGGACTTGATCCAGGCCGTGGAAAAAGCCGGCTACGGCGTGGTGCAGGCCACGGGAGACGAAGCGCTGGAAGATGCCGAAGCGGCCGCGCGTGAGGCAGAAATTGCCGACCAAACGCGCAAGTTTTGGGCCGGCGTGGCTTTCGCGGCGCCCTTGTTCCTCTTCAGCATGGCGCGTGATATCGGCTTGCTCGGCATGTGGGCGCACGAAGCATGGGCAAATTGGCTGATGCTGGCGCTGGCGACGCCGGTGCAATTCTATGTCGGCGGCGACTACTACGTCGGCGGCTGGAAGTCTATCCGCAACGGCTCGGCCAACATGGATGTGCTCGTAGCGATGGGCTCCTCAGCCGCCTACTTCTACAGCCTGGCAATCTTGATCGGCGGTCTCTTGGGCTGGCATGGCCTGGGCGATCACGTCTATTTCGAAACCGCCGCGGTCATCATCACGCTGATCAAGCTGGGCAAGCTGTTGGAAGTGCGCGCCAAAGGCCGCACCTCGGCCGCGATCAAGGCGCTGATGGGCCTGCGCGCGCGGACAGCGCACGTCGTGCGCGATGGACAAGAGATCGAAATTCTGGTCGAGCAGGTGCGCAGCGGCGATTACGTGATTGTGCGCCCCGGCGAAAAGATCCCCGTGGATGGCCTGGTGGTCGAAGGTCGTTCCGCGGTAGATGAGTCCATGCTAACCGGCGAAAGCCTGCCCGTAGATAAGAAGCCGGGCGACACCGTCATCGGCGCCACGCTCAACAGCCAGGGCATGCTCAAGTTCGAGG
>CAZEPA010000494.1:0-3736 GCA_964513955.1 uncultured Anaerolineae bacterium
CAGGCTGCCCGACCTGGGATGTTCATCGAAAAGGAGGAGAAGAAAGAAGAGATTCACGTCTTTGCTCACTTGTTTCTAGTGTCAGTCTAACACAAAAAAAGACGCCAAACTGGACGCCAACCCTACGCTTGCCCTACGCTAAAACCTCTTGTCCTTCCTTTTGTATGGATGCCTGCAAGCCAGGCCGGGCCGCCTCGAATTCGACCAGGTCAAACTCGAACGCGGGATCAAGATCGAGCAGGCGGCTGAGGGCGCGCAGGTAGAGGCGCTCATCCAGCCCCCACACCGCCAGGTCAATATCGGAGCGTTCGTGAAAAAATGCTGGCGTCAGCGTCGAACCAAACAGCAAGACGCGCGCTGCGCCAAACTCTTGCTTGAGCAACTGCGCCGCCGTCTGCGCCAGGGCCAGTGCGCGCATACGTCGCGCTTCCACCGTCGCCCGACGCTCCTGCTCACGGCGTTGCGCTGTGGCCCGATACACGGTCATCTTTTCAGGTGGAATAGCTGTCGGTTGCGTCATCGTGACCTCCTGGCAAAATTGTACGCCAGGATGACGGAAACATCAAGCCAGGGTGAGTGGCAACGGCGGGTTGCAAACGAGAGCATTTCAGAATGGGGACGGATCGGGCGATTGAAATCGCTGCAACTATCGCCAAGCCGACCTTCGTCGGCTACCTCAGAGTCGCCGGAGGGCGACTTCGCAATGGTTGCTGCGGTTTCCAACCGCCGGAAATGTGCGGCGCAGCCGACAACGATGGATGGGGCAAATGACAAAGCCCAGGAAACGCACCCCCTCCGCCTCGCAGGATCGTGTGGCCTGTTTCCCCCGCCGCTGCGCACGTCCACAGAGCGCAGATCAGAGGTCAGAGTACACAGAGGCAGAGGTTCAGAGGCCGGGGGCGACGACCCGGAAACCCACAAAGTTGAGGAGGCCGCCGGGGCCGAGCCTGAGACGAAAGGCGCAGCGCACGAGATCATCGCTGTAGAGGAAAGAGCCGCCACGCAGCACACGACGAACATCTGTTCTACTCTGATCCTCGCGCCCATCGTTGGGATCGTAGGGATAGGTGAAATCGGGCTCCTCCCAATTCTCACCCCACGCGCTGCGCGTCCATTCCCACACATTGCCGGCCATGTCGAAGACCTCATACGGACTGCGCCCGGCGGCGAAGATGCCGACAGGGCTGGTGTCGCCGATGCCGGTCTGGTTCATATTGCACTTTATGGCGTCGAAGGTGTTACCCCACGGCCAGGTGCGGCCGTCCCCTGAGCCTGTCGAAGGGCCTCGCGCGGCCTTTTCCCACTCCGCTTCCGTGGGTAAACGCACCAACTGCCCTTCCGCCTGACTGCGCCAGGCGCAGTAGGCGTTGGCGTCGTGCCAACTCACGTAGACCACCGGGTGGTTGCGCAGCTCGGCCGGCGCCCGGCGCCCACGCCAGTGTCGCGGCGGCTCGTGGTTGGCGGCCACAACGAACGCCTCGTACTGCGCGTTGGTCACGGGGTAAGCGCCGATGCGAAAATCGGCCACCCAGACGGGGTGCGCCGGTTTCTCATCTTCCCATTGACTATCATCGCTCCCCATCGTAAACTCGCCGGCCGGCACCGGAACCCAGGCATCGAGATCACGCTCATCGCCCACCGCGCTCAACACCGAGCCGGCCTCGGCCCGTTCGCGTGGGGTCAGGCAGTCATGCGTAATCAGGGTGGTCAGTTGGCCCCGCACCCGCGTGACCAAAAGGGCGCCCAGGTCGCGACGTTGCGCGCGTACCAGGCCGATGTCCAGGAGGACCTGTCCGGCCAACCATACCTGGCGCCAGCCGACATCGCTGACGGGTGGCGCGGCCTGGCACAGCTCGTCCACCAGCAGCAGCGGCTCGTCGCGGCCGTCCTGCACCAGGTTGCCCACCGCCAGGAGGATCACCTCACGCCAGAACGCGCCGGTTGTAGAGAGATGTTTGGCCTGATCCACGAAATCACGTTGGCGGCTGAGGTGACAGGCCGCCAGATACTCCTGAAACGTGCGGTGGGGAAAACGATAAAGCTCGCCTGGCGCCACTTCAACCAATAGCCCGGCGCGCTCATTCATCACCGCCACCACCTGGTCAGCCCAATCCTGGCTGTGCTGCGGATGCAAGTCGCTCAGGGCCTTCTCCAACCGCCGCCATGGTCACGTCAGCCGTGGCTTCACGATCGGCGTCGGCCGGCAGTTGGGCATGCACGTCGTAGGCCAGCCGCCACAACGCCTGCTGCACATCAATGTCCTGCAGGCCGGCTTCGTTCAGCAGGCGGCGCCAGGTCGTCTCGCCAGCCTCGCCCTTGAGCTTCACCGCTTCCCAGCGCGAGAGCAGCAGGTCCACCACATCCCGGTAGAGCAGCACGCGCGCGTCGGGCAGCTCGTTCTTGCGCGTGTGCACCACGGCCATCGTGGTCAGCAGCAGCGGATTGCGCGCCAGCCGGCGCAGGTCTTCACGCCGCACCGCGCGGCTCAGCTTGGCGGCCGAGGTCTCGGCATCCTTGACGGTGCGCTCGCGCATGGAGGCCAATTGGCGATACCAGGCCGTGATGAACGCATCAATTTTGTCGTCATCCAACGGCGCCAGCTCTACGGCGGCCGGCCACAGGGCAGCCGGCAGATGCCAGCGCTTGTCCTGGTAGCTGAGGACGCGACAGGTTACGACCACGCGCAGGCTTGGGTAGGCGGTGGGCAGGTCGTTGATCATCTCTTTGATGCGCCCCAGCACTTTCGGTTGGACCGGCACCTCATCCAGGCCATCCAGGAGCAAGATGGCAGCGCCGTCCTGCAGATGGTTGGTCAGGAACTCAATGCAGTCGCCGAGGCCATTCTCGCCCAGCCAGGATGCGAGATAGGCGAGCAGCAGGCCGGTTTTCGGCGGGGGATCGGTCGCCTTGGCCAGCCAGGCCGCCAGGTAACGCAGCGTCACCGGCACGGGCAGCAGGTCGCCCGCGTCCGCCGGCCACGTCGGAAGCCGGTTGAGCCACGCGCCCCGAGGCTCCAAATTCGCATTGGCCAGGCAGAAGGCCAGGTGATTGACAAAGGTGGATTTGCCGCCGCCCGGTTCGCCCAGCAACACCAGGCGCGGCGTCTGCGCCACGGCCTCCAACGCGGGCAAGGGGCGCTCATCCGGACGGCCCAGAGCTTCGGCGCGCGCCTTTTGCGCTGCGCCTGGGGCATCCACCGGCACGCGGGTCTTGGTATCGAGCGCCACGTACACATCGGCCAGGGGCAGGCGATCTTCCACGGGCGTCTCCGCGCTGGCGGCTTTGATGTCCACCGCGGTCAGCGGCAGGAAGCGCAGATCGGCGGCGACCCGCTGCAAATAACGCCGGCGCTGTTCCTCATACTGCTTGGCAGCCTGGCGGCCGTCAGGCGCGCGGTCGGCCGGTCGCCGCGCCTCTTGGATCGCCAGCACGATGGCCGCGACCGTCGAGATGGCAAACAGGCCCCAGCCGAGCCAGCGCACGGGTTTGAGCGTTTCCTGCAGGTCGGCGGCGATCACGTTGGCCGCCAGGCCGCCCAGCGCCAACAGGATGGCGAGCAGCGCGGGCAGCAGCCAGGGGCGAGATGGACGTTTGCTCATGGCGGGATTCCTTCCTCGGTGCACAAAGACAGGGTACGCGAGTTCTACGAAAATTGTACGCGACAACCGTAGAAACACCAAAAGGGCATCCCCCTCGCAGGGCTGCCAGCCGACAACAAACTCAGAGTCAGACCGCG
>CAZEPA010000495.1:0-2216 GCA_964513955.1 uncultured Anaerolineae bacterium
GAGCGTAAAAACAACTGGCAACAGTGGAAAAACTGGGTCGGCGAGACACAAACCTGTCTGAGCGAAATCCAAACGGACATACAAAAAGCCAGAAAGGCGATGGGCGGTCAACTGCAGAGTGCGCTCAACGCGTTTGGCGAACAGGGACTCCCGTCCAAACTGGGTAAACTGCGCGAGCAGGTCAAAAATCTACCGCCAACGCCGCGCTGCCAGGCGGCGTTCAGGGAAACACGTGCGATTGCTGATGATGAGCCAGACCTTCCACGCGGACCGGAACTGGAGCAGGCATGGGAAAAGCTGAGGACGACGACGCGCAGGGAGATCACAAACGCCTGGCGGGAGTATCTGGAGGTCGAAATGCAGCTGGCAGAAAAGGAGATCGCGCTGGGTACGCAGGAATGTGAGAGAATGACAAATGAGCTCGGGACGTTGATCGAGAGAATGGACAGGCACATCAAGCATTTTCCGAGACCAAATTCACAAACGCAGGGCGAGTTCTCCCAGCTGTTGAATGCCGCTGAGAGAATAGACAGCACGAACAGCCGTGTGAAGATGTATCGTCAGAAGTACGACAACAACGACCGACAAATCCATCCCTAATCAGCGCCGAGGAAGCCAGATCATGCGACTTGGAATTCTGACCGATGTTCACGCCAACATAGATGCCCTGGATGTCGCTTTGCGTGACGGCCAGCAGCTGGTCGAGCGTTGGTGGTTTTTGGGCGACGCGGTAGGGCGCGGGCCGTTTGCGGTGGAGACGGTGCAGCGTCTGCGTGAGGTCATCCGCCCGGCGCACTGGCTGGTTGGCAACCATGATCTGTATGTCACTGGCGCCCTGGCAACGAATGGTTTGAATCCGGCTGACCAGTTTACCTGGCGTGATCATGTTCGCCAGCTACGGACGAACCGTTCTGGGGCACGAGTCACACTGTGGTCCTGGTGTCGGCGCGCATGGCGACTGGCGCGCGCCGCCCCGCGCCGGATTCAAGCGACCCTGGCCGATTTCTGGTTGGTGCATGCCGCCTTAGGCAACGAATGGTACAACGTGGGAGATGTCGCCGCCAGCTATTTGATGCCCTGGCGCCACGCCGAGCCGCGCCAGATCCTGGATGGGCAGTTCGAGCAGTTGAACGCCCAACGCGCGCCTGGCCGCACAGCAGTGCTCATTCACGGCCATACCCACATTCCCTATCTGGCCGTGCAGCGATCTGGGGACGATCACCATGAGCTGGCGCCAATTCGTTACGGTGAATGGCAGCCGTTGACCGATTTTCAGGCTGTTTTCATCAACCCGGGCAGTGTCGGCCAGCCGCGCAACAGCGATCCGCGCGTGCACGCGGCCTACGGCATCCTGGATACGAGCGCCTGCGCCTTCATGTTCCGGCATGTGCCTTATGATGCGGAGCGGACGCGACTCAAGATGGCTGAATTGGATTATGATCTGAATTTGATCCGCCAGCTGGAGGGCAACCACGCCGCCAGCGCGCTGCGCGACACGCATGCCCTGTGGCTCGAGTGGGATCGAACGTATCGCTCCCAATCATGGGGCTGGGAGCCTGTCACATCGAACGAACAGGATGGAGATTCATGACACTCAGGCCCGCTGTTTGCCGTACACGCAGAGTCACATCGAAGCCACACTGGCGGTGGGTCAATCTTCTGTTGCTCTTTCTTTGCCTACTTGGCGCAAGCGCGCCGGCGCGTGGACAGGAAGCCGCCGATCCCGCAGCGCCCAAGCCGCTGGATATCCTGTTGCTGATTGACAGCTCGCCAAGCTCACACGAAACCGATCCACAGGGCCTGCGCATCAACGCCGCGAAGTTTTTGCTTGACTACTTGCAAGCAACCGCGCAGGTTTTGCGGGTCAACTACCGCGCCGGCGTCGCCAACTTCGGCGGACGCGTCGGTGACACAACACCGCTGCGGCTGCTCGAAGGCGGCATCGTTCAGGGCGAGATCGTCAGTCAAACCATTTCGTACACCGACTTTCGTCCACCGCTCGATTGGGCGCTGCGCGAGCTGCGTGCGCGCAGTTTCGGCGTTGGCAACCAGATGGCGGTCATTCTGTTTACCGATGGCAACCCGCAGCTGACCAGCGATGCGCTCACTGTGCAGCAGAAGCAGGCCTATTTCGAGGGTCAGCCGCTGGCGGGCGACGCCAGCCAACTCTCCATGCCTGGTCTGGTCAACGAGTTGAGGGAAGCGGGCGTGGCTGT
>CAZEPA010000495.1:2234-3732 GCA_964513955.1 uncultured Anaerolineae bacterium
GCAGCAGCTCGTAGGCGCGGACAGCTATCGCTCGTTGAACGATGTGGGCGGTTTATCGGCCATTTACCACGAGTTTGCCACGCGTCTGTTGGGCGCAGTGGCAAGGCCTGTCCGTACGCTGCAAACGACTGGCAGCCCATTTCGCGAATCAGCGCCGCCCTACCTTGAGCAGATCATCTTCTCGTTGGTCAAGGAAACGCCCGCCGTCGCGGCGACGTTGACCGATCCAAGTGGCAATGTGGTCACACCAACGGTTGGCGGCAGGCCTGGCGACCTGTACGCAATCTACGCTATCGCGAACCCGGCGCCGGGGGACTGGCAGATCGGTGTCAACGGCAGCGCCCAGATGTGGGTGGATCAGCGCCTTGCGCACCTGACGCTGGAGGCGCCGCAAGGCCCTCAGATTCTGCGCCAACCGATCCCGATCGCCGCACGTCTGGTGCGCAATGGCCAGGCGATTGCCGACCCAGACCTGCAGATCGGGGTCAGCGTGACGCTGCCAGGAGCGGCCGGTGTCGTGTCGCAAGCGACAACCCGTACGGATGATGGCATTTTCACGACGGCCTTCGTTCCGGAGACGGCGGGGGTGTACACGGTCACTGCGACGGCCAGACTGCGCGATCAGCCGTTGGCGGTAGAAGGTCAGCGGTTGATGATTAGCGCCTACCCCGCGCCGAGCGTGGTGCGCTTTCAGATCAAGGGCGAGCCTGCGCCTGGGCGGACGGTGACGCTGCTCGCAACCCTGGCCGATGCGAACCGGATGCAGGACGGGCAACCGGTTGAGGTCGCCCTGCTCGATCAGGATGGGGTGAGTTCGGGAACGGTGTCATTGCACGATGATGGCCGGTCGCCAGATCAGCGCGCTGGCGATGGCGTTTTCAGCGCCGATCTAATCATCTCTCCTGCGCTGCAGGCGGTCGAGTTGGTCATGACGGGCCGCACGACCGAGGGCGTCTCCTTCAGCGTGCGCGAACGGTATCCGCTCGTCGAGACGACTGTGGCGACGGCAACAGCCACGGTGGGGGTGACGCCGACGCCGCCAATGACCCTGACGCCAACGGCGACCGAGATGCCCCCGGTAACTCCCGCGGTGACGCCGCCGCCGCCAGGCGACAAGGTCGGCATCGCAGGCAGCGATTGGAGGTGGCTGATAGCGGCTCTGGCCTTGGGCGCAGTCATTGGCGGCGTCGCCTTTTTCGTATGGAAGACCGAACCTCTGAAGCTCAGGTTGAACCGAGCGGAAAAAGACCTGGATCAGACAACTAAGGCAAAGGGGACGGTGGAGTCGGAGCTGAAGCAGGAGCAGGACGCCCATGAGGCGACGAAGACGCAACTGAGCCAAGAGGTCATACGTCTACAAGAAACAACCACTGCGAAGGAGCTTCTTGAGCGAGAATTGGCGCGGGAGAAGGATAGCAAAGCGAGCTTGCAGTCGGAGTTACAACAAGAACAAGACAAACACAAAACGACAGAGGATGCCTATCAAAAGGAAAAGTAT
>CAZEPA010000496.1:0-3725 GCA_964513955.1 uncultured Anaerolineae bacterium
TTGGTTACATCAACGCCAACCGTGACGGTGCTGCCTGCGGTGGCTGTGATCGCAACCGGCAGGCCCAGGCGAATATGCATGGGCGTGATACTAAAGGGGTCAGAATCGGCGGCCAGCACATCGCCGTTGGCAACGGCCTGCACCGTGGCCGTATAGACGCCCGGCCCGGGCGCGCCGTCGCTGCTCAGCGTGGTTGTCAGGGTCGTTTGCGCGCCCGCAGGCAGGCCAAAGGGCAGTGACAGGCTCTGCCAGGGCGTCGCCACGTCCGCATGGCCGCTGACGTCATTGTCACCCTCGTTGGTCAGGGTCACGGTCACTGGCGTGGCCGCGGCCACGGAGTTGGGCGCGTCGAGCTGGGCGGTGATTTGGTTCAGCCGCGGGGCGCGTACCACAAACGGAATGCTGCCGCTTCCCGCGGCGCTGCTGTAGGTGAGTGTGTACGCGCCCGCAGGCAGTACATATCCGACCGTATCGCTGATCGCAGTTCCCGGCGCAGGCGCGTAGGTGCGCGTCACGGTCTGCCCATGAACGACCAACGTGGCGCCAAACGAATAGGCAAGCGTTCCCAGGTTGGCCGCTTGCACGGCCACATCCACCTGGCCCGCCAGGCTCAGCGGCGCCACGCTGGCAGTCAGGCTCGCGCGCTGGCCTTCGCTCACCCCCACGCTCAACGTCTGGCTCAGATCGCCGCTGAGCCAAATGTCAAAGGTCGTGTCCTGGCTAATCTGAAAACTCGACGCGGCGCGCGCGGTCTCGCCGGGCGCCAGGTGGTACGCGATGCCGTCGGCCAGCCTCACTGGGCGAGACTGGGGCGCCACGGCGACGGTCACATCGGCGGCAATTTGGCCGCTGTTCGTAAGCACCACCGTCAGCGAGAAGGGATCGCGGCCTGCGACCGCGGGCGCATCTATTCCAACTTGCAGCAGCGGCGCGCTGACGGTGATACTCTCGGAGACATTGAGCGACCCCATGCTCGCGGCCAGCCGGGTCAGACCGGGCACGGCCGGCGCCATGGTGGTCACGGTAAAGGGTGTTGTGCCCCCGGCCGGCACACTGAAAGGCCCCGCCGCATAGATGACCGCGCTGTCCTGGGTCACGGTCAGCGTTTGGTTGTCCAGCGGGAGGGCCGCGTCATTGCGCGCGACCACGCTCAGCGTCAGCGGCTGCCCCGGACGCACCGGCCCTGGTCCAGCGTCGAGCAGGAGCGCCGTCTGCGCAGGGAAGACATAGAAGGGATAGGGCGCGGCCTGGGCCACGGTTTGGCCCTGGGGCGTCGTCAGCCGGCCGAGCAGATAATACTTGCCTGTGTCGGTGAGCGTGCCCGCGCTCGTGATCACTTGTGTCACGCCGGGCAGATCAACCGGCGCATGGCGTTCCCACACCAGGCGCAGCCCTTCGCCCTCATTCTCGCCCAACACGCTGGCCCCGTTGACGGTCCCAAACCACTCACGACCGTTGGGATCCACGCGTACGGTCTGTACGACATCATTCGCCAGACCATCCGCGCTGGTGTAGGTGGTCCAGGTATCGTCAGTCTTGTTAAAAGGGGTGCCATGATCATCGAGCACGCTGACGCCGCCGGCCCCGGTTGCCAGCCACTTACGGCCGTGCGCGTCGATGGCGATCCCCGTGACAACGCCAATCGTCAGGCCGTCTGCGGTCGTAAAACTCTGCCAGGTGTCATCGTTCTTGTTGAAGGGGGTTCCGTGGTCGTCAAGCACGCTGAGGCCGTCGGCGTCCAGCGGCGAGCCGGGCCGTGTACCGCCCGAAGAGGCAACGCCAAACCACTTCAAGCCCGCATTATCAATGGCAATCGCATATACATTGTCGGCAAGCAGCCCATCCTGGCCGGTGAAACTAGTCCAGGTATCGTCATCTTTGTTCAACGGCGTTCCGTTATCGTCCAACAGGCTGACCCCGCCCCCCTGGGTGCCGAACCACTTACGGCCCGCGGCGTCAATCCGGATTGCATAGACGCGATTGCTGGTCAGGCCGTCGGCGGGGGTGAAAGTGACCCAGGTGTCGTCAACCTTGTTGAAAGGCGTGCCCTGGTCATCGAGCAGGCTCACGCCGCCGTAATGAACGCCGAACCACTTGTAGGCCAGGGTTGGGCTGATGGTCTGGATTGCGACGGCGTTGACGTTGTAGTTGACCAGGCCGTCGGCCTCGCTAAATGTTTGCCAGGTATCATCTGTCTTGTCGAAGGGTGTGCCGTGAGCGTCCAGGACGCTGACCCCGCCGATGTTGACCAATGGGCGGTTGTCGGGTTGGTGAGGCCAGCGGTTGCCCCCGTCGGAGCCGGCATACTGACCCAGGTTACCGAACCAGATCAGGCCGTTGCCTTCGATGGCTAGGTCATGCACTTCGTCGGCCAGCAGGCCATCGCTGGCGTCGAAGTTTTGCCAGGTATCGTCTGCTTTGTCGAAGGGCGTACCGCCGTCGTCCAACACGCCCGCGCGTCCCGCGCTGGGGCCAGCCTGCCAGTCAACCGCGCCGAACCACTTCAGCCCGTCATTGGCCAACGCCAACGCGCGCACGTCATTGGCAGGGAGACCGTCGGTATCCACAAAGGTCGTCCAGCGATTTGCGGCAACCGCGGCGGCCTTCACGATCTGTAGATCGAGATCGCTCCCGGCCAGCGGCGCGCCGCTGCTCGTGATGGCGGCAGTGGTTGTGACTGTATCGGTCGTCAGGTACAACGGATGCTCGGTCAATACCTGCAGGGCGGCTGCGACGCCGTCAACGGTCACCGTGCGCTCCTGGTCGAAGTGGTCGAGCGTGCCGCTGATGATGCCGTGCGTAGCCAGGGTGTAGCGGCCGGAGACGGCGCTGGCGGGCACAGCCAGGGTTGCGGTCACGGCGGCGCCGGCTTCGATGGCCTGCGACAGTGTGCTATCCTGGCTGAGTAGGTGACCAAAGCGATCACGGAGGGTCTGGCTGTAGGTAACGCTGGCGTCTATGCCGCCGGTATTGGTTAGGCGCACAGCGAACGACTGTCCAGCCAGCGCCGTGGCGCCCGAAAGCTGTGCAGTGATCGCGGCGGGGGTCAGGAAGATGGGCGCGGTACGCGAGATGCTGTTGGCCAGCGTCAAGGTGGCAACGACGCTGGCTGTTCCAGAATCGAGCGTGGCGGGCAGCGTCAGGGCAGCGCTGCGCGTCACGACCGCGCCCGGCGCCAAGGGAGGGCTGAGCTGGGTCACGCTGAGGCCAGCCAGGGGCAGGCTAAAGGTCAGCGTGGGCGCGACGGTGAAATCGCCCACATTGAACAGATGTAGCCTGACGTGGAGCGGTGCGCGTACGCGTGCGGTAGCCTCCGTAATCTCCACATAGCCGGCCAGGTTATTCTGCAGAGTCAGGATGCGGCCGCTCAAGGACCGGCTCTGACCGAAGGGTAGAAAGCTGTAGTGCAAGGAGTAAGCGCCGAAGGTGAGCGCGCCCAGGGTCATGGTGAGATGCTGCGTGGCCTGTGCGCCGGCGGCCAGGGACAGGCCTTGCGTGTGGGTCCAGACGTCGAGAGCACTTGGATTGGTCAGGGTCAGGGCCAGCGTGCCGCTGAACGCGTCGACTGCGCTCAAGTTGGCCAGCGTCAGCGTCAGCGGGGTCGAGCCTGCTGGCCCAGGCGGCAGCGCGGCGTGCACTTGCAGTGCGGCCAGGGGCACGATGAAGGGGACGGTGAAGTTGCCCGCGGGCAGGACTTGGGCGAGGCCTTCGACAAGCTCAGGCCC
>CAZEPA010000497.1:0-3713 GCA_964513955.1 uncultured Anaerolineae bacterium
TGGAGTTCATCATGTTGGCCGATTGGTTTTTCCATGAACACCATCTGCGTGACCGCGTGGAATTGAGCCTGGTCACGCCGCTGCCGGGCGCGTTCACCAAGCCGGTGGCGTCCAAATACCTGGGTGACATCCTGGAGCAGAAGGGCATCAAGGTGGTGCCCGATTTCTTGATTGAGCATGTGGATGCTGACGCCAAGAAGATCGTCTCCTACGACGAGCAAGAGGTGGGCTACGACCTGCTGGTCAGCGTTCCGCTCAACATGGGCAGCGATGTGGTGGCCCGCTCCGGTCTGGGGGATGACCTCAACTACGTGCCGGTCAACAAGCACACATTTCTCTCGGATGCTTACGCGAACATTTTCGCCCTGGGCGATGCCACGAATGCGCCGGCGTCCAAAGCCGGGTCGGTGGCGCACTTTGCCGTGGATGTGTTCACGGAGAACTTCGTGCGCTACGTGGACGGCCTGGAGCTGCTGCCGACCTTCGACGGCCACGCCAACTGCTTCATCGAGTCCGGCTTTGGCAAGGGACTGCTGATTGACTTCAATTATGAGGTCGAGCCGCTGCCCGGCAAGTATCCGCTGCCCGGCGTTGGGCCATTTTCTCTCTTGCAAGAATCGGAGATGAATCACTGGGGCAAGGTCATGTTCCGCTGGATGTACTGGAACCTGCTGCTCAAGGGGCAACCCCTGCCGTTGCCCGCGCGTATGAGCATGGCCGGTAAGTGGAATGGCAACGGTGCGGCCAAGTAAGGAGGCGCTATGGATCAGGCTTTGCTTGAACTGCACGAAAAACTGGACCTTTTGACCAACCAGGTGGCTTATCTCACCGAGCAGACCCAGCGCGCCGCGCGTGAGCGCGAGGCGCGCGCCGAGCTGATGCGCGATTTGACGCCGATTGTCAATGACGCCTATCGGTTGACGGTCGAGCAGTTGGAGGAAGTAGAACAGTACGTCAGCCTGGACGATCTGCTGCGCCTGGTCAAGCGGCTGGCGCGCAACGGGCGCAACATCGAAAAGATGCTAGACCAGCTCGAAAGCGTCATGGACTTGGCCGAGACGATAGTGCCTCTGAGCGATGCCGCGTTCAGCCGCGCCGTGAATGAACTGGCGACGCTGGAGCGCAAGGGCTACTTCGCCTTTGCTAGGGGCGGCTGGCAGATTTTGGATAACATCGTGACCTCGTTTGGCGAAGACGATGTGCGCCAGCTCGGCAACAATGTGGTGCTGATCCTGCAGACAGTCAAAGAAATGACCCAACCTGAAGTGATGAACTTCGCCCGTAACATGGTGACAGCCATCGAGAGTGAAGGCGCGGCCGAGGTAAGCATTTCCTACCGCTCGCTGTTGGGCCAGATGCGCGATCCGAATGTGCGCCGGGGGCTGGCGCTGACGATGCGTGTGCTGCGTAATCTCGGTATGCAGACCTCCACCAGCCCACAGCACGTGAACTAATGACATAACCAAGTGCACGGAATAAGTTTAAGGAGAAGAATGTATGGCGACGCGTACGATTGCTGGTAAGACCGTTCAGGTCAATGAGGA
Source organism: uncultured Anaerolineae bacterium (assembly GCA_964513955.1). Classification (GTDB taxonomy): domain Bacteria; phylum Chloroflexota; class Anaerolineae; order SSC4; family Amarolineaceae; genus Amarolinea. Next base: position 1,545 of record CAZEPA010000497.1, read on the forward strand.
AGGGTTCATGACCAACCCTGTCGAATGGAACAAGGAGATTGCGGTTGCGATTGCGGGCGAAGAAGGGCTGCCCGAACTGACTGCCGCCCATTGGAAGGTGATTGACTACTGCCGTGAAAGCTCAGCCAAGCTGGCAGGTAAGTCACCCACGCTGCGCCAGATCACCACGGGCACCGGTGTTTCGACCAAGGACCTGTTTGCCCTGTTTCCCAAAGGCCCGGCCAAGAAGGTCGCGCGCATTGCCGGCCTGGGCAAGCCCGAAGGCTGCGTTTGAGTTGCACCTCACCCTGTCGCGCGACCCGCCGAATTGCAGGCCGCGCGCATGGACGGCTGAATTGGAACCTGAAGATACGGAATTAAGGAGAACGACCTGTGGCTGATGAAACTCGCAAAGTAGCGTTTATTTGTTCGAAGGGCGATTTGGACATGGCTTACCCGGCGCTTGTCATGGGCTGGGCCGCGCTGGGCAACGGCATTGACGTCACCATCTTTTTCACCTTTTGGGGGATGGATATGATCACCAAGAGCCGGCAGGATCATTTGGAACTGGCGCCGGTGGGTAAGACCAGCATGAAGATGAGCATGATGGGACTCAACACCGGCAACCTGGGCATCCCAAACTTCCTGGGCGCGCTGCCCGGCATGACCGCGTTTGCCACCAACCTGATGAAGAAGAAGATCGCCGCAGTGGGCGCGCCGCCGGTGGGCGAATATCTACAGATGCTCGTAGACGGCGGCGCCAAGCTCTATGCCTGCAAGATGTCGGTGGACATGATGGGGCTGAAGAAGGAAGATTTCGTAGATGGCGTGATTGACATCGTCACCGCCAGCGATTTCATGGACATGACCGAAGGCGCGCAGATCATCTTTATCTAACTGCACTCTCTTTATTTGACACGGAACCGCTTTCACGTGTAGACTTGCCCACGAGCGCCAAAATAAAGGAGAGTGATTGTCATGGCAGATCCGCGTGTTGAAAAACTGGCTGAGATCCTGGTGGATTACTCGATTGATGTCAAGCCAGGCGATTGGGTGGTTGTCCGCAGCCATGTTCTGGCGTTGCCGCTCTTGCACGAGGTGACGCGGCGCATCTTGCGCGCCGGGGGAAACCCAACGGTTGTCCTGAGCGACAGTCAATTGGGGGAGATCATGCTGCGCGAGGCCAATGATGCGCAGTTGCAATGGATCTCGCCAATGGAACGAATGTCCCTGGAAGAGGCCGATGCCCTCATTGTCCTCAACGCCACCGACAATACGCGCGCTCTGAGCGGGGTTGAGCCGCAGCGACAGCAGCTGCACCAGCAGGCGCGGCGTGATCTGATGGGGACTTACATGCAGCGCTCGGCGGAAGGCGCGCTGCGCTGGGTTGGCACCCAATACCCCTGTCCAGCCTTGGCCCAAGAGGCTGACATGAGCCTGGGCGACTATGAGGATTTTGTCTACAGCACCACGTTCGCTGATCAACCAGACCCAGTGCAATGCTGGCGGGATGTGCATGATCGCCAGCAGCGATGGGTTGAGTGGATGCAGGGCCGCCAGCAGATGGTCATCAAAGGCGCCAACGCTGAGATGTCGCTTTCCATCGCGGGTCGCAACTTCGTTAACGACTATGGTCGGCATAACATGCCAGCCGGCGAGATTTTCACCAGCCCGGTCGAGGATTCAGTCAACGGTTGGGTGCGCTTCACCTATCCGGCTATCCGTGAGGGCCGCGAGGTTGAAGGGGTGGAGTTCTACTTCGAACAGGGCAAGATCGTCAAGGCCACGGCGCGCAAGAATGAAGCTTATCTGCTCAGCCAACTCGACGCCGATGCTGGCGCGCGCTTCCTGGGCGAATGGGCCATCGGCACCAACTACCGCATCCAACGCTTTACCAAGAGCATCCTGTATGATGAAAAAATCGGCGGCACCATGCACATGGCGGTTGGCCGCGGCTTCCCAGAGGTCGGCAGCCGCAATGCCTCAGCCATTCATTGGGATTTCATCTGTGACATGCGCCAGGAGAGCGAGATTTGGGTGGACGGCGATCTTTTCTATAAGAATGGTGAATTCCAGGTGTAGGGCGCGCCGTAACGTCAGGGCGCCTTTCAAGGTCGGGGCTTAGCCCAAGACGACGGGCTGAGCCGTGGTTGCAGCGATTTTTATCGCTCGACCGCCGACCTGCCCCAG
>CAZEPA010000498.1:0-3676 GCA_964513955.1 uncultured Anaerolineae bacterium
TATGCGCGGCTTGATCGTGCTGGCCCTGGTGTTGGCCGCGTCCAGCCTGGCGCTCTGGCGCGGATTGTACGCCGTGGTCTTCGCGCAGCCCAGCTTCGAAGTGCGTGCACTGGTGCTCGGCGCGGGTTGGGCCGGTCAGTCCCTGGCTGCCTCGCTGGCCGCCATCGAATCCGACAGCTCGCCCAACCCCTTCCGCGGCACAGGTTACCGCATCGTCGGTTTCGTGGATGATGACCTGGCCAAACAGACCACAGGCGCCATGGCCGGCATCCCCATCTTGGGCAGCAGCGCCGACCTGCCGCAGTTGGCCGCCGCACTGGATGTAGACGAAGTGGTGCTGGCGATCACGCACCGGCAAACCATGTCGCAGGAGGCGTTTGACGCGCTGCTGGTCTGCCGTGAGCAAGGCCGCCGCGTGACCACCATGCCGTCGTTGGTCGAACGCCTGCTGGGGCGCGTGCCCGTGGAACATGCCGGTCGCAATCTCAACGCCGTGCTGCCCATTGAAGAGGGCAATGCAACCGAACGCCTCTTCTGGCCGTGCAAGCGTGTGATGGATTTGCTTGTGGCCACAGGCTGCCTGCTGATTTTGGGCCTGCTGACCCCTCTGGTGGCGCTGGGCAACCGCTTAGACAGCCCAGGCCCCCTCTTCTATCGCCAGACGCGTCTGGGGCGTGGGGGCCGGCTCTTTCAGGTGATCAAGTTTCGCAGCATGCGCCCCGACGCGGAAGGGGGCACGGGCGCGATCTGGGCTGCCGCGGACGATCCGCGCATCACCGGTGTGGGCCGCTGGCTGCGCAAATCGCGGCTGGATGAACTGCCGCAAGTCATCAACGTGCTGCGCGGCGAAATGAGCATGATTGGCCCGCGGCCCGAACGGCCCGAATTCGTGGACGACCTGGCGCATCAGATTCCCTTCTATCGCGCGCGTCATGCCGTGAAGCCAGGATTGACTGGCTGGGCGCAGGTGCGCTATGGCTACGGCAACACCGTGGATGATGCGCGCACCAAGCTGGAGTACGACCTCTACTACGTCCGCCACGCCAGCTTCTACCTGGACTCACTGATCGCACTCAAGACCGTGGCGGTGATGTTCAAGCTGCAGGGGAAATAAGAACGATTGAAGATGGAAGATTACAGATTCAAGATGGCGCCCGCTGAGGAGCTGCAACCTTCAATTTGTAATCTGCCAATCTCCAATTCAGATCCATGGCCAACATTCTTTTCCTAACCCAAGTGCTTCCCTTTCCCTTGGATGCGGGGCCGAAGGTGCGCGCCTACTACATGCTGCGTCACCTGGCGCGGCAGCATGATGTTACGCTGATCTCGTTCGTCCGGCCCGACGATCGGCCCGAGGCGCTGGCGCATCTGCGCGGAATTTGCGCGGCCGTGCACACGGTGCCCATGCAGCGGTCGGTCTGGCGTAACGCGGTTGCAGGGTTGAAGGGATTGCTCACCGGCCTGCCGATCGTCATCGCCCGTGACGAGATGCCCGAAATGGTCGCTCTGCTGCGCCGCCTGACACACGACGTGCACTTCGACGTGATCCACGCCGACCAACTCTCCATGGCCGCCTGGGGCCTCGTGGCCGCCGACACCTCCTTCGTGTCCTTTGCGCTGCGTGCACTTCACGTCCCTTCGCGCCTTCGCGCTCCAAACTCCCCCCGCCTCCTGCTCGACGAGCACAACGCTATCTACCTGCTGACCCAGCGCATGGCTGACACCGAGCAACGCTTCATCCGCCGCGCCATCATGGCTCGCGAAGCCCGCGCCTTCCGCCGCTATGAAGCCGCCATGCTGCGCGCCTATGACGCCGTGCTCACGGTCACCGAGGAAGATCGCAGCCATCTGCTGGCGCTCCCAGTTTCAGAATCCAGATTCCAGCAATCTTCAATCTTCAATCTTCAATCTTCAATTTCGACTCTGCAATCCAAGATCACCCCCATCCCCATCTGCGTTGATCCGACGCGGGTCGCGGTCGTGCCGCGCGCGCCTGGCGGCCCGCCGACCGTCTTGCACCTGGGCACGATGTTCTGGCCGCCCAACGTGACCGGCGTCCTCTGGTTTGCGCGGGCGGTCTGGCCGCACGTGCGCGCCCAGGCGCCCGGCGCACGCTTCGTCATCGTGGGCAAGAATCCTCCGGCTGACGTGCTGGCGTTGGCTAACGATCCGTCCATCACCGTGACCGGCTACGTGCCTGATCCGATCCCTACCCTGGCCGCGGCTGATGTGTTCGTGGTGCCGCTGCATGCCGGCGGCGGCATGCGCGTGAAAATTCTCGATGCCTGGCTGTGGGGTCTGCCCATTGTCTCAACCCCCATCGGCGCCGAGGGTATCGTGCTGCACGATGGCGAGAACATTCTGCTCGCGGCTGACCCAGAAGCCTTTGCTGCCGCGACCGTGCGCTGCTTGACCGATTCGGCGCTCAACGCCGGTCTGCGCACCGCCGGCCGCGCCTGGGTTGAAGCGCAGTACGCGTGGCAGGCGGTCTACCACCGCGTGGACGAGGTCTATCAGCATCTGCTGACGCCGTAAGAGCGGCCTGGTTTGAGGGCGTAGTTCACGCAAACGGGTTTGGTAATCAGCGCCGCAACCTGCCCTTCCCGAATCGGTCCTCGTTTGAACTCCAACTGGCTAGCGACCCCGGCTTGTGCGATAAACGACGCGGATGTATACTGCATTTCAGAATATCTGCTGCGAATGAAATACTGAGAGGGAAACAGTTGATGGAAGCTACGATTCAAGTGCGCCAGCGCGGCACGTTAACCCTGCCAGTCGAACTGCGTGAGAAGTACGGTATTCGCACCGGAGACACCTTCCGCCTGGTTGACCTCGAAGGCATCATGGTTCTTACGCCCATGGTGCCCATGGTACCGGAACTGGCCCGGGAAATCGAACGAATGCGCCTGGAAGCCGGCTTCAGCATGGATCAACTCCTGGTGAGCTTGCGCGAGCAGCGCGAGCGCTATCATACTGAGCGCCATGGCAACACCCAGCCTGAATAAGCCCCGCGTCTTCGTGGATGCGGATGTGCTCTTTGCTGGCTCTGCCGCGCCCAGCCAGTACGGCGCCAGCTTGGTAATCCTGCGGCTTGCCGAAATCACGCTGATCCACGCTATCGCCTCGCAGCAAGTAATCAACGAAGTCGAACGCAACCTGAATGCGAAACTGCCAGCCGCGTTGCCCGCTTTTCGCATCATCGTCAACCGCAGTTTGCGCGTCGTCCCGGATCCAGAACCAACCGAGTTGGCGCCCTACGCCGGCCTTGCTGACCCCAAAGACCTGCCCATCCTGGTTGCCGCGGTGCGCGAGGGCTGTCCCTGGCTGGTCACCTTCAATGTGCGCCATTATCGGCCGGGGCACCCTGCGGTGCAAGTCATGCCTCCCGGCGACCTGCTCCAACGTGTGCGGACGATGCTCGCCGGTTTGAGCGTGGAACAGCAGTGACGAAATCAATGACCCAATCTACCATTACCTGTCCCTTCCTCGGGCTGGCCGGGGATCGCACGACGACCCACACCACGGCGACGGCGTCCCATCGTTGTTTTGCTCAGAACCCGCCGGGCGCGCCCGATGTGCCTTATCAGATCGGCGTTTGTTTGACCGCAGAGCATGCAGGCTGTCCGTTCTTCCTCGCACCTGCGCCGCCGGATGCCCCCCTAGCGCCGGCCATAGC
>CAZEPA010000499.1:0-3662 GCA_964513955.1 uncultured Anaerolineae bacterium
CATCGAGACTAGCCTTCGGGACGGTCAGCAGTCCCTATGGGCGACGCGTATGACTACCGCGATGATGTTGCCGGTGCTGCCACTGCTAGACGCGCTCGGCTTCGAGGCCATCGAATACACCTCCGCAGCCGCCATGGAGGTTTGCATACGGCACCTCAAGGAAAATCCATGGGAGCGCATGCGGCTGGTTCGGCAGCAAGTTAAGCAAACGCCGCTCGGCATGATCTGCGCGCCGGTTTTTAGCGTGAGCAGCAAGGGGTTGCTCCCGGACGACCTGCTTGAGCTTTACCTCAAGACTTGCGCCCGCAATGGCATTCACTCCTTCTTCCTACTGGACGGCCTCAACGACATGAGGAACCTGGAGGTGCCGATCCGGGCAGTAAAAGAAGCGGGAGGGCGGGCGCTCCCGAGCATCACTTACTCCATAAGTCCGGTGCACACGGATGAGCACTTCGCGAGCAAGGTTGCAGACCTCAAGCGGTTCGGGGCGGACGCAATAGTGCTCAAGGACCCGAGCGGCATTCTTACGCCGGAACGGGTGCGAACCCTAGTGCCGGCCTTGCGCCGGGCGGGGGAGGGGATGCCGGTCTACTGCCACTCGCATTGCAGTACCGGATTGGGACCTGCGAACAACCTAGAGGCGGTAACGTCGGGGGCCACGGGTATTTGGACCGTAGCGGAACCACTCGCGAATGGCTCATCGCTTCCGAATACCGAATCCATGGTTCGCCACTTGCGTCGCATGGGGCACAGCGTCGAATTCGACGATCATAAGCTGCGCCAGGTTGCGGAGCATTTCCATCGGGTCGCGGTGCGACACGGGAAACCCCTCGGACGGCCTGCTGAATACGACCCAGTGTGCTACATACACCAAATGCCAGGCGGCATGGTCAGCAACTTCCTCGCCCAACTGGCACAGCTTGGCATACAAGACCGATTCGAGCAGGTCCTGGAGGAAATTCCCGCCGTTCGCTCGGACCTCGGCTGGGCGATCATGGTTACGCCTTTCTCGCAAATCATCGCCACTCAGGCAGCAATGAACGTGTTGTACGGGCGGTACAAAGTCATCCTGGGTGAGGTCAAAATGCTGCTCCTCGGCTGGTACGGCGAAACGCCGTCACCCGTAGATGCCAACCTCGTCGACCGCGTGAGCGACGGCGCCGAGCGGATCAATGCACGGCCGGGAGCCGTGACGCCTCCCGCGCTCGATCGAATCCGAGCAAGCCACGGAGATTTTCGCTCAGACGAGGAGTTGCTGCTGAATGCCTTCTTCATGCCAGAAGCACTTAAGGCCATGTACGACAGCGGGCCAATTCGTCTTGACGACCTTACCGCCGAGCATTCGTTGGTAGGGCTCGTGCGGGAAGTGGCGAAGAACAAGGGAATCACCCGCTTTCGCTGGATCAACTAACGCCGGCTCATTGACAGGATCGCTTTTCAACGCGGATTCATAATCAAAGGAGAATCTCTCGTGATCAACACAGATGCAATGGTGCTGAGACAAATGAAGATCACTCTGGTCGCTGCCGCGATGGGTGTTGGGGCAGTTATTGCCACACATGCAATGGCCGCCGACAGCACCAAGATCTATGACATGCGTATGGGAAACATCACGGCAAAGGACACGCAAGAGCGCCTGGCCGAGAGGTTCATTGAGCTGGTGGAGCAAGGGTCGAAGGGGCGAATCGACGGGAAACTATACACGGCCGCTGCGCTCGGGCCGAACCGCGAAGTCATGACTGGACTCCAGATCGGTTCCGTGCAGGCCTATATTGTGCCGCTCGCCAATTTGAGCTCATTCGTACCGCAGGCCGGGGTTTTCGAGATGCCTTGGCTCTATCCCGGCAACTCGGTGAAGGAAATCACGAATAACATTACCCAGGCAATGCAGGGAAACGCGGCGACCGAACTCAAGCGCCTTTCCGAGCAGAAGGGCTTCCACATTGTGTCGCTATTCGGCCTTAGTCCCCAACTTGTTTTCTCCAGCGCCCCGATTAAGGGCTTGGCGGACTTCAAAGGGAAGAAGCTGCGCACCGTCCCCGGCGATGAACATCTGGAAACGGTCAAGAACTGGGGCGCCATCGGCGTCGACATGCCCCTTCCGCAGGTCTATACCGCGACTCAGCAGGGTGTGGTCGACGGCTTTGATCTCCCGCCGGACGTCACGTTGCAGTTGAAGTTCCATGAAGTCGCGCCTTATGTGTTACATACCCTGCATAATTCGCTCGTCGAGATGATCGTCGTCAGCAACACTTGGTACGCGAGCCTTCCGGGCGATCTGAAGATGGCCGTCGACGAGGCGGGCAAGGAGCTCGAGCGGATCGGAACCCAGGCGTTCATCGAGTCGCAGGAAAAGGCCATAGAAGCCCTGAAGCACAATAGCAAGATTAAGTTTACGGAGTTGCCGGACGGGGACATGCGAAGCATGAGACAACTCAACCAAGACGGAATCTGGGAAAAAATCGCAAGCGAACCCGTTAGAGGGCCGATGTTCAAGACATTGCTTAGTGATATCGAGAAGCTTTCGACGCCATCCTCACACGGGCGATAGCGCTTTTCGTCATGGCCATGGGCGACTCGCGACAACTTGACTCGACACGCAACCGCGGCGCCGTCGCCCGCGCCGCCGCCATGCTGCACTCCCTTGATATCCTGATCATGTGGCTCTTGACGGCTGTTGTCGGTCTCATCTTCGCCTGCATGATGGTTGCAGTGTTCGTGGCAGTGATTTTTCGCGAGGCGTTCGGGCTGCCGTTCCCCTGGTTCGCTGACGTCTCGCGCTACTCCCTTATCTGGCTGGTTTTCCTGGGTTCGGCGGTATTGGCGCGTCGAGGCGAGCACATATGCATCGATCTGCTGCACAAGGCGCTGCCCCCATTAGGAAGGCGTTTAGTCAATATCACCGTCTGCATTGTCGGAATCGTTCTCTCTAGCTATTTCGCGTTCCTTGGGACGCGCTTCACAGTTCTGGCGTTCCAGCAAGGCCAAACAAGCGCGAGTACTTATCTGCCAGCATGGATCGGCTACCTTGCGATCCCGCTCGGATTGGGTTTAATGGCGCTTGCATATTTGCTTTACCTCGTCGAAGTCCTGCTTCCAGGAAACCATCGGTTCCGCCTGCTAGGTGGCACGTTTGGGCGGTAAGGCGCGGCGCATGGTTGCAGGGGACATCTCATGCTGATCCTTGGGCTCGCGCTCAGCGTGCTGCTGCTCGTTTTCGGTTATCCGATTTGGATGGCATTTCTTGTCTTTTCATTGCTGCTGCTCTCCGGCTTGCCTCCCGAGGTCCTGGCGATCCGCCTATTCAATAGCCTGGACGTGGATGCGCTGCTTGCGGTTCCCGGCTACGTCTTCGCGGCGGAAATCATGGTGCGAAGCGGGATGGCACAGCGGCTCATCGATTGGGTGGCTAACTTCTTCGGCCGAGTCCCAGGTGGCATGCCTATCACGACCATAGCCGGCGCCGAAGCGTTCGGCGCCATTTCTGGCTCGAGCACAGCAACTATCGCCGCCCTCGGCAAGGTGATGTATCCCGCGCTGCGGCAAGATCGGTATGGGGATGACTTCTCGCTCGGGCTGGTAACCTCTATGGGCGCCATCGCCCTGATCATCCCTCCGAGCATCACGATGATTCTGTACGGCGCGTTGGCACCGGCATCCGT
>CAZEPA010000500.1:0-3661 GCA_964513955.1 uncultured Anaerolineae bacterium
CCAACACCTTCGTGATCGCCGCCGTCAAACTCGTCTTCCCGTGGTCAATATGCCCGATCGTCCCCACGTTCACGTGCGGCTTCGTTCGCTGAAATATCGCTTTTGCCATAGCTCCGAATGACTCCTTTCACAAATCTGAAACGACACCGAGAGTCGTCGTGCGCACTCCAGGTCGTAAGTTCTATGTTTTTTGGTTTCGTATCTATTCTGACTCTTGTCGCGCAAACCTAATTATTATACGTAGAACAACGATCTTGGCAAATACTTTGGGCTAGACGGTGAAAAAATACGCAGTCCTCGCCTTGCCATATCATTGCCCCGCATCATTGCCCCGCGTTTCGGGCGTACGCGACTTAGCGATTAAGCAACTTCTGGGTCTGCTCGGCCGACACCGGCTGATAATGATCAAACTCCTGGGTGAAAACCCCGCGTCCCTGCGTGCGAGAGCGCAGGTCCGTGGCATAGCCGAACATAGACGCCAGCGGGATGAACGCGCGCACGGCCTGCGTGCCGGTCGAGTGCATCTCAATGCCGTCAATCTGGCCCCGGCGTGAGCTCAAGTCGCCGATGACGTCGCCCACATAGTCTTCAGGAGTCACCACTTCGACCTTCATGATCGGCTCCAAGAGAACCGGCCCGGCCTTTTGCGCGCCTTCCTTGAGAGCCATGGAGGCCGCAATCTTGAAGGCCAACTCCGAGGAGTCCACCTCATGGTAGGAACCATCCACGAGTCGCGCGGTCATGTCAATCAGCGGGAATCCGCCAATGATGCCGTTCTCCATCGCCTCTTTGATGCCAGATTGGATGGCCGACATGTATTCGCGTGGCACCACGCCGCCCACGGTCTTGTCTTCGAACAAGAAGCCTTCGCCCGGCGCCAAAGGCTCCAACTCCAGCCATACATCGCCATACTGGCCGCGGCCGCCGCTCTGACGAATAAACCGGCCTTGGACCTTGACCTTCTTCGTGATCGTCTCGCGATAAGCCACTTGGGGCCGTCCAACTTTCGCCTGCACGCGGAACTCGCGCAGCATACGATCCACCAGGACTTCCAGGTGCAATTCGCCCATGCCTGCAATCAGGGTCTGGCCCGTTTGGTCATCCACCTTGACCTTGAAGGTTGGATCTTCTTCTGCCAGGCGCTGCAAGGCCATGGACATCTTGTCTTGATCGGCTTTGGTCTTCGGCTCAATTGCGATCATGATCACCGGTTCGGGGAAAGCAATGGATTCGAGAATCACCTGGTCGCCCGGATCACACAATGTGTCGCCCGTAAAGGTCTGTTTGAGGCCAATAATGGCGCCAATTTCACCCGCCGGAATCTCGGTGAGATCTTCTCGCTGATTGGCGCGCATGCGCATCAGGCGACCGATGCGCTCCTTACGCCCCTTGGTCGAATTGATCACGCCGCTGCTGGCGTTGAGCACGCCCGAATAGACGCGCACATAGGCAAGGCGTCCCACATAGGGATCAGCGACGATCTTGAAGACCAACGCGGAAAGAGGCGCGGCATCATTCGTGGGCCGAATCTTCTCAACATTGGTGTCTGGATCAAGACCATACACCGGCGGAATATCCACCGGTGAGGGCAGATAGTCAATCACGGCATCCAACAGAGGCTGGACGCCCTTGTTGCGCAGCGAGCTGCCGCACAGCACCGGCACCAGGAGGCTGTCCAGGGTGGCGCGGCGCAGGGCAAGGCGCAGCTCCGCCGTGGTGATCTCTTCGCCTTCCAAGAACTTCAGGGTCAATTCTTCGTCGGTTTCAGCAATGGCCTCGATCATCTTCTCGCGCCAGGCTTTGGCTTCGGCCTGCAAATCAGCCGGAATCTCGCCAATCTGAGGCGAAGCGCCCAGTTCGTCCGTGAAGACGACCGCCTGCATTTCCATCAGATCCACCGCGCCCTTGAACGTGTCTTGCACGCCGATCGGAATTTGCACGGGCAAAGGCTTGGCCCCCAGGCGCGTGCGGATCATGTCAATCGTGCGCCAAAAATCGGCGCCGATGCGATCCATCTTATTGACGAAGCAGATACGCGGCACGCCATAGCGGTTGGCCTGACGCCAAACGGTTTCCGATTGCGGCTCCACACCGGCCACGGCATCGAAGACGACCACGCCGCCATCCAGCACGCGCAGCGAACGCTGCACTTCGGCCGTAAAGTCAATGTGGCCTGGCGTGTCAATCAGATTGATCTGATAATCACGCCACGAGGTGGTGATGGCGGCCGCGGTGATCGTGATGCCGCGCTCTTTCTCTTGCTCCATCCAGTCAGTGACGGTGGTGCCTTCATCCACATTACCCAAGCGATAGGTGCGTCCAGAATAGAAGAGCACGCGCTCGGTCGTTGTTGTCTTGCCCGCATCAATATGGGCAATGATGCCAATGTTGCGGATGCGTTCTAATAAAAATTCACGGGCCATAGCTACTGATCCTTCAGACAAGGACGAAGGGCAAAGACTGGCTCTGCCCTTCGTCGCCAAAAAACAATCTTCTACAAACGACGGTCAAGCTAGGTTGTGGCCCCAGGCACGTCGCTGTTTCGTTGACGTGTCCGGAGCAGGGCGCAACCGCTGCTACCAGCGATAGTGAGCAAACGCCCTGTTGGCGTCTGCCATCTTATGCGTATCTTCCTTCTTCTTGTACGCGTTGCCTTGATTGGCTGCCGCATCCATCAATTCGCTCGCCAGCCTCTCGGCCATGGTGCGGCCAGGGCGATTGCGCGCAGCCTGCACCAGCCAGCGCAGCGCCAACGCGTCACGCCGTTCCGGCTCGATTTCAACCGGCACCTGGTACGTTGCACCGCCCACACGGCGCGGCTTCACTTCGAGCTGCGGCGTCACGTTGCGTAGAGCCGACTCAAAGACATCCATCGGGGATTTCTTCGTCTTGCCCTCAACGATGTCGAGCGCAGAGTAGACAATGCGTTCGGCGACGCTTTTTTTGCCCCGCTGCATAATCCGGTTGATCAACCTGGTCAGCGTTTCATTATTATAACGGCTATCTGGAATAATCGGTCGAAACTCGGCGCGATTTCGTCTTGACATACAAACCTCCGCAGGACATTTCGAACACCGGATGGCAGCTACTTACCTGGCTTCCACCCAGCGCCAGAAACCTGATTACTTTTTGCCCTTGACTGGCGCCTTGCCCTTGGCGCCCTGTCCGGCCTTCGGTCGCTTGGAGCCATACTTAGAACGACCGCGCTTTCGATCCTCCACGCCGGTGGTGTCCAACGCGCCGCGCACAATGTGGTAGCGCACGCCCGGCAGGTCCTTGACACGGCCGCCGCGAATCAACACAACCGAGTGTTCCTGCAAGCGATGACCCTCGCCCGGAATATAGGCGGTGACCTCAATACCGTTCGTCAAACGCACACGCGCAATTTTGCGCAGCGCCGAGTTCGGTTTCTTCGGTGTGGTGGTACGCACTTGGGTGCAGACGCCCCGCTTGAAAGGGTTGCCAGTCTTGATGCGCTGTGTCCTGCCGCTCAACGCGTTATACGAAAAACGCAACGCAGGCGCCTTTTCTTTGGCCTTCTGGGGCAAACGGCCCTTACGAATCAACTGATTGATGGTAGGCAATTTCATCCTCCGCGATAACTGGCCTCAGGCAACACAAAACCGCCCGCGCGCCAGGCCTGAGGCCTTTACCGGCGCCA
>CAZEPA010000501.1:0-3658 GCA_964513955.1 uncultured Anaerolineae bacterium
GGTTGGTATGGTACGGCTCCAGGAGATAGACAATCTCGGCCGTTTGCAAGATTGACAGCCAGTGCTTGGCCGTGTTCGGAGCCACGTCCGCGTCGCGCGCCAGGTCCGCGAGATTCAAGATCTGCCCGGTGCGCGCAGCCGTAGCGCGCAGGAAGCGTAAAAAGGCCATCTCATCGCCCACCCGTGCCAGGTCGCGCACATCGCGCTGCAAGTAGGTCTGCACGTAGGAACTGTAGAACAGGTCGCGCTCCACAGCCGGGTTGAGGGCAATCGCCGGCAGCGTCCCGCGCCAGATCAGCCGATACAGTTCCTTCAGGGTGAGTTTGCTGCGCTGCGTGCTTCGACGAGCGATCTCTTCGGGCGTCGGCAAGAATGGCGGTGCATCCAGGCCACGTCCTATCAGCTCCGGTCGAGAAAGCCCCAACAGGTGCAGCACGGCCACGCGACCCGCCAGCGACTCAGATACCCCTTTCATTAAGTGGAACTGCTGCGATCCGGTGAGCCAGAATAGCCCCGGCTGGCCGGCGCGATCGGCGGCCATTTTGATATACGGCAGCAGTTCCGGCGCGTACTGGATTTCGTCAATGAGCACGGGCGGCGGGAACCGCTGCATGAAAAGCGCCGGGTCCGCCTTGGCCAGGTTTAGGACCAGCGGGTCGTCCAGGGTCACGTAGGTGCGCTCCCTTTGACTGAGGCGCCTGAGGAGGGTGGTCTTGCCGACCTGTCTGGCGCCCGTAAGCAGCACAACCGGGAACTGTTGCGCAGCCCCGGTCACGGCCGGTTCGAGTGTCCGCGGCGCATACATGCAACACCTCCTGAACTTCTTCGTCTAATCTGAATTTGCAATGCATAATAGCCGATCAATCCACCGTTGTCAAGCAGGCGAACGATGAAGTGCGCGCAGGAAGATGAGTCTGCCTATCTGAAGGTCTTCGCCTATGGCTGCGGCCGGCTGCGCGTCAAATCCAGCCCAGCAGACCGCCGAAGATAGCCAGGCCTAGCAGATCGAAGCCCAGGATGCCGGTGGTGGTCAGCGCTTTTGGGCGGATGGTCGCCATCAGTCTCTTGTTTCAACCAGGGTTCACCGTCTCATCCAACAGCCTGATCTCGCCGCTGGATCCGTTCAGCGCGATGCGCTGGCCGGTCGTCAGGCGTTCGGTCGCCCGATCCACGCCGACGACGGCCGGAATGCCGTATTCGCGTGCAACGACCGCGCCGTGGGTCATCATGCCGCCCACTTCCATAATGAGGCCAGCCGCAGTCAGGAAGAGAGGTGTCCACGCGGGGTCGGTGCCACGGCAAACCAGGATCTCGCCCGGCCGCAAGCCTGCGGAACGCGGGTCGAGCACCACCCGCACGCGGCCTTCGACGCTGCCCGGCGACACCGGGCTGCCGGTCAGCGCGCCGGCGGCCTCTCCCAGGCCAGTCACCCCGGCGTAGAACGCGCGGCCATCGCTCAACAGCAGGCGCGGAATCTGCCGGCGCAGCTGCTCACGCTGGTAAGCTGCGCGGCGCTGGTTGATCAAGCCGGCCCAATCCTCGGGTTTGCGATTGGCAAAGGCGGCCAGCTCAGAAAGCGAGAGATAGACCAGGTCATCTGGCTGGGCCAACTCGCCGGCCGCGGCCAATTCCTGGCCGATTGTGAGCAGCGCATGGCGGAAGATGCCCAACAGGCGAACCACGAAAAACTTGGGGCTTTCGCGCAGCGCCATCAGCGTGCGCGTGCGGCCCGCGGCCAAGCGAATCAGCCGGGCCTTGAGCCAGCCGCGCGGGCCTTGCCGCGCCGCGGCCGCCATTTGGCCTATGATGGCCTGAGCGGCGGTCGCGCCCCGGGCAAAGACTGCGTCCGGGGCTTGATTGCGGTCTGTGATCTGCAAGTAGCCGGCCACGACTTCCATCAGGTGCGCCGGTTCTTCGGACCAGCGTGGCCGGCCCAGGTCAATCTCAGCCAGGCCGCGCGCGCCGTAGCGCGCCATGAATTGCCCAAAGGCTCGCTGGGCTGCGCCGGGCAGCGTTCCGGCAAGGTAGCGCGCAGCCAGCTCGGTGGGGGGCTGATCCACAAACACCCGCCGCGCGGCCGCATCGGCCTGGACCACCTGCGCGACCTGCCACAGCGCCAGGTCCATCTCCGTGGTGGGATTGTGCGGCAGGCCGCGGGTGACCTGTAGGATGCGCTCGTTCCAATCGCCCGGCCTGTTGGCGAGGGCCGCAGGCAGGCGCTTCGACAAGACCCGCAGCATGTTGTAAGAGGCCATGCCGCTGGCGACGCCGGAAAGAAACACACGAAACGTGCGAGGCACATACTCTTCCAGGCTCTGCGGGATGACCCGGGCCAATTGAGCCAGCCTGGCGCGTGGATCGCCCTGGACGGCGTCGGCGCCCGCCTGCACAGCAGCCAGGACGCGCTCGCCATGAGCGACGATCGCCCGGCGGCGCCTGCCAGGAAAAAGCAGGTTGAGCAAGACGTTGCCCGCGACCGGGATGAGAAAGCGGGCCACCTGCGCGGCTGCATGCGGGCTGATCCGTCGTCGCCCCGGCTGCAGGGCCGCCTCATCCCAAATCGCGGCGACGCCCTCGCCCGCGGCCGGATCCACGAATCGCATGGCGCCTCGCGCGATGCGGCGGCCAATCGCATTGCGCAAGATGGGCGTGATATTGGTCCACAACCGTTCGCCTGCGGTGAAAAGCACCCGCTGCGCGCCCTGGGTGGTGGGTATGCCGAAGAGCGGTCGTATAGCGACCATGACCTCACGCAGGATGTCTCGGCCCAGGGGCGTCACCGGGTCAAGCATGCCTTGCACGGCGCCAAAGGAGAACATGACCGTCAAGGGCGCAGGCGCCAGGTCGTCGGGTGTGGGGAACAGCGAAGTGATCGGCCTGGCCTGCAGCAGGTAGAGGGTGTCGTTGGCCCAGGCCCACTCGATGTCTTGCGGGGCGGCGTAGAGTTCGGCGACGCGGCCGCCAAGCGCGGCCAACGCCTGGATTTGCGCATCGGGCAGAGCCTGCACCGCAGCCTGGTTTTCTTGCACGGCGGCCGTGCCGCCGCCGGGCCAGCTGCGAATGCTCATGGCTTTGGCGCCAAGCGTCCGCCGGGTAATCTGCCCACGAAGTGTGTCCACCACGTAATGATCCGGTTCAACCTGGCCCGCCACCAAAGCTTCACCCAACCCGACCGTCGCATCAATCACCGTTTCTGTCCGCAGGCCGGTGAGCGGATTGGCCGTGAAAAGCACGCCTGAGGCCTGGCTCTCGACCATCTGCTGTACAACGACCGCCAGCGCGGCCCCGGTGTGCGGCACCCGATTGCGCGCGCGGTAGCTGATGGCGCGGGCCGTCCACAGGCTGCCCCAGCAGTCAATCACCGCCGCCAACAGCGCATCGTCGCCCACCACGTTCAGGTAGGTATCTTGCTGTCCGGCAAAGGACATTTCTGGCAGATCCTCGGCCGTGGCTGAGGAACGCACGGCGACCGCGGGCCGGCCCAGGTCGGCGTAGGCGGTCACGATCTGTGCGGCGAGGTCGGCAGGTATGTTTCCCTGATCAAAGAGACCCCGGATCAGCGTCGAAGCCTTCTCGGCCTGGTCTGGGGAATCAGGCGCTCCCTCCGGCAGGGCGTCCACGATGCGCGCAGTCAAATCATTGGCTGTGAGAAATGCCT
>CAZEPA010000502.1:0-2001 GCA_964513955.1 uncultured Anaerolineae bacterium
TTGCAGATTAACTCTGATGAATTGAAAGGAAGAATCATCGGAAAAGAGGGAAGGCCGGTATCCGCCGCCCATTTATACCTCCGCGTGCTGCGCCAGCGAGAATTCATCCTCGCGCAGCGGCTTGCCCATTTTTTGATACTCGCGCCGCACGGCATGCAGCAGGTGGGTTGTGCTGACCCTGCCGCCATCAGCGGCGGCCAGGTACGCCGCCGCTAGGGCCACATTCTTGATGTTGCCCCCGCTCAGGCGGAACTGGCGCGCCAGGCGCGCAAAATCTACCTCTGGGGCCACCGGCAGATCCGCCGGCCAGATGCCGCGCCAGATACGCAGGCGGCTCTCGTCATCCGGGAAGGGGAAATGGATGGTGAAGGCCAGCCGGCGCATAAAAGCCTCATCCAGGTTCTGGCGCAGGTTGGTCGCCAGGATAGCCAGCCCCTCGTACGCTTCCATGCGCTGCAGGAGATAGCTGATCTCCAGGTTGGCGTAACGGTCATGGGAATCCCGCACCTCGGAGCGTTTGCCAAAGAGCGCATCCGCCTCGTCGAAAAAGAGCACCGCATTCGCATCCTCGGCCGCGCGGAAAATGCGGTCCAGGTTCTTCTCGGTTTCACCGATGTACTTGCTGACCACGCTCGATAGATCAATCTGGTAGAGGTCCACGCCCAGGTCGCGGGCAATAATCTCGGCTGCCATCGTCTTGCCGGTGCCCGAAGGGCCGGCAAACAACGCGCTGGTCCCCTTGCCGCGCGACAGGGTCTGTGCAAAACCCCAGGTATCCATGACCCGGGCCTGGGCGGCGGCGCGCTGCACCAGCTCATGCAGTTGGGCTGTCACATCCTCCGGCAGCACCAGCCTGTGCCACGTCGCGGCTGGCTCGATCTTGCGCGCCAGCGCGGCGAGTTCGTGTCCGGATTGCGCGCGGGCCGCCGCGAACAGATCGTCCACGGCCAGGGCGGGCAGCGGATCGCCGACGGCCGCGCGCCAGGCCGCCCGGTTAACGGCTCCCGCCAGGGTTTCATCAATCTGGCCGGGTGTCAGGCGGAAACGGGACGCCAGGGCGCTCAGCGCTGCATCGGTCAGGCTGATGCCCGCGGCGGCCAAACTGGCCTGCCAGTAGGCTTGCCGCGTGGCCGCGTCGGGGGCGGCAAACGGCGCCACCGTGACGGCGGTGAGATGACGCGGGTCAGGCGTCCACGGCTGCGCTCCGCTCAAAATGACCAGTCCACGGGCTGTCGCCAAGCCCGCCAGCAGCTCGGCATAGAGGCTAGGCGCCGACTGCCGCAGGGCATCGAGGTTATCCAGGAAAAGCACGGCATCCTGGAATTGGGCCTCGCGCCACAACACGCGCAGCACATCCACGTCTGCGTGAGTGATCCCGCGGATCGGATCGGCCATGGTGGGCAGGTGGGCCAGATCGGCATAGAGGAGGGGGCGGTCCAGGTCAGAAGCCAGGGCTGCGGCCGCTTGCCGCTGACCGCCGCCCGCAGGCCCGTAAAAATAGAACCGGACAGGCTGGCCCGCGGCTCGCGCCTGCCGCGCGATCGTGGGCAGCGCCGCGGGCAGGTTAGCCGGAACCGGCGCCTGATCCCAGGTTAGGGCCGGCTGCTCCAATGTGCAGAGCGCGGCCAAACGTCGGTCGAGGCCGCTTTGGCCCAGCAGCACATCCACGATCTGCGGGTCAACCTGTAAGGTGAAGTTGAGAAACGACCCTGTCTCCTGACCCGATGGCGGTTGCAGGATGAGCAGGTGATGCCGCAGCAGCGGGGCCTCCGGGGCCAGGCGGCTGCGGCCGGCCAGCTTGGCGGCCGCGGATGAGCAGAGAAGATTCAGGGCGAGGTCAACGCTGGGCCGGCGACGTGTGACGTCGTCCTGCAGGTAGGCGTAGAGCTGCTCGTAGCGCAGGTCTATTTCCGGCGCCAGCGGGACCAGCAGCAGGTCCAAATCGAAGCGCGTGAGAGATCGGAAGAGCACACGTCTGAACTCCAGTCACTAGGATGAATC
>CAZEPA010000502.1:2011-3652 GCA_964513955.1 uncultured Anaerolineae bacterium
CAGGCGTGGGGTCAGGGGAAGCGTCGCGTCGGCGTCATCAGTCAGGAAAGGCGCGGACGGCGCTTGGGCCAGCAGGCGCGCGGCATCGGCCGCATCGAAATGCAGGCCGCGGAATGCATCGCGGGCCGCGTGCGGGCCGAAGCGCGCGGCGGCTGCGGTCGTGGCTGCGGCGAGCCGGCGATCGAGTCGTTCCAGCTCCGACAGCAGGCCAGCCAGCGTTTCGGCTGCGATCAGGAAGGTGGGATCATCCATCATTTGCGTCGCTTAATCCAGCGCTTGAATCGCCAATAGGGCGTCAACCGGACGCCCATCCGACCCAGGTAGCCAGCCACAAACACGCCAACCTGGTCCAGGTCATCTACAAAGGCCTGCACCCCGCTGGGCACATGGACGATGCGTCCGCGCCAGGTCGCCTGGCCGGCTTCCTCGGTGGTGCGCTCAACCCACACGCGCAGAATGAATGACTGCCGGGTGGTTTCAGGCAGATCCTGCGCCTCGTGATCCGGAAGAACGAGTGGGTCTACGGTCATGGTGAGGGGAGTATAGCGGGCGTGGATAGCGTCGGGCGTTGCCGCCGCGTATCTTGACGCGTTCCGGGCAGACTCCCGAAGCCTGGAGCGGCGAAGACTTCGCAAGTCAGGCAGGTCAGCGCCAGCGGCTGATCATCGCCTCGACGGCCTGAATATCCTGAAGCACCTGACGTTGGGTTTCCGATAGCAGGGTGTGAAACTGCTTGAGACGGCCGAGAATGTCGAGGAGGGATACACCGGCTTCTGGCGCACTGGCGTTTGCTGCGGCCGCGCGCAGTCCGTGGTTGGAGCGGATGTCGTGGTAGAGGGCGCGCGTTGTCTGGTCCGGCTCTGTATCGAGTTCGCGCGCCAGAATGGCAGCGCAGCGCTCGAACTGACGCAGCGCAGCCGTGCGGTCGCCGGCCAAATAGTAGAGCCGCATGAGGCGGCGATGGGTGCGCTCGGAGGCGGGGTCGACGCGCAGGATGTGGGCGCCATAGCCAATGCCCGCATCATACCGCTGCTGAGCCTCGCAGAAATCCATCAGCTTGTCCAGCAACGTGAGAGCCAGCAGCTGCAGGCGTTCGCGTTCATAGAGGCACCAATCTAGATACCAGCCTTCGAGGAGATCGCCAGTGTAGCAGGCGACCGCTTCCTGCAGCTGTTCAACCGCGGTGGGGAGCAGCGCCGCGCCGGCGATGCCGCGCGCCTGACCCTGGGCATCCTCCAGCACGGCAACGTCCAGCCACAGATCGGCCGCAGGGTTCAGCCGAATCCACTCCGCATCCACAAGGAGCATCGGCGTCTCCCCGGCCGGTTCGTCGAGCGCGGCCTGGAGCTGCCAGAGGGCTTTGCGCAGGTAAGATTTGGCGGGCGCGGTGGCGTAGTCGGGCCATAGTAAGCCGGCCAGCGTCTCGCGCGGCTGCGGGCGAGTCCGGTGCAGAAGGAGATAACCGAGAAGCTCCTGCACCTTGCGCGCCTCTAGCCCTGCAACGGCTGAGCCGTCTCGTTCGACCGAAAGTTTACCGAAAAGACGAACCACTAAGGTCGACATAGCAGCACACACCCACAATGCCGTGGCGGTCAAGAGGTACTTATTGAAGCACCGGGGGCCGTGACAGTCAAGCCATCT
>CAZEPA010000503.1:0-3636 GCA_964513955.1 uncultured Anaerolineae bacterium
CACGCTTGTCGGTACGAACAACCTGGATCATCGCGACGGTCAGGACGTGGCGGCCGTGAGCAGCGGCCTGCCTGCCATTCGGCAGCTTGACAACGCCGATCTGATTGTCCTCCTGGGTTTCGACCCGTCCGAAGAGGCGCCGGTGCTGGAGCTGTTTATGAAGCGCGCGGCGCGGCGCAAGGGCGTCAAGCTGCTCATCGCACATCCGCGCCAGGTTGAATTGACCAAGTATCCCGGAACCTACCTGGCCTATCGCCCTGGCGGCGAGGTGGCGCTGTTCCACGGTATGGCGCAGGCCATCCTCAAAAACAAATGGGCCGATGAGACCGCGGCCAAACGCGTGCCGAACTATGCGCAACTGGCCGGCTGGGTGAGCGAAGTCACGCCTGCGGTGGTCAAGGCCCTGGCCGGCGTCGAGCAGAAGACGCTGGAAACCGCGGCTCAGGCGCTGGCGCAGGCCAAGACGCCGCTGATTGTCTATGGCCCGCTGCTGACGCGCGGCGCGTCTGGCGCGGCCACCCTGCAGGCCCTACAGAACCTGGTTGGGCTGTGCGGTCACGGCGATCGCCTGGCCTACGTGGGCCTGGAGGCCAACAGCCAGGGCGCACGCGACATGGGCCTGCTGCCGACGCAGCTGCCGGGGCAAAACAGCCTGGATGATGCTGGCGCACGTGAGCGCCTGGCGCGGCTGTGGAACGCGGCGCTGCCGACGCAGCCTGGCCTCAGCTACCAGCAAATGGTCAACGGCGGCGTCAAGGCGCTGTATGTCATGGGCGCTGACCCTGCGGCTGAGAGCGCCGCAGCCCGCGCCGCGTTGGCGAAGCTCGATTTCCTGGTGGTGCAGGAACTCTTCTTGAGCGAAACCGCCAGCCTGGCCGATGTGGTTTTGCCTGCCGCTTCTTCGTTCATCGAGGCCGATGGCACGTTTACGAACCTGGAAGGCCGCGTACAGCGCAGCCTGGCGGGCAATCGGCCGCGCGGGCAAGCCGCGGCTGACTGGTCCATCCTGCTGCACCTGGCGCGCGCCTGGCCGCAGCCGAAGGATGAGAAGCGTGAAGAGAAGAAGGGCAAAGAGAAGGCGGCCAAGCCTCGGCGCCAAACCGGCTTTGATTATGACTCTGTGGCTGCCATCCTGGTCGAAATCGGGCGCGCGATCCCTGCGTACGCCGAAATGAGTTGGGATGGCCTGGGCGCAGCCGGCAAACAGACTGGCGCCAAGCCGAGCGCCGGCCGCAAGTTCCAAGCCGTAGAGTTGAAAACATCTGGCGGCGATGCCGCGTATCCCTTGACGCTCGTAACAGGCTCGCTGCTTTTTGACGGCGGCCGCCTGGTGCAAAGCACCGAGAAGGTTGCTCAACTCGCGCCAGCGCCGTTCGTGGGCCTGAACGCGGCTGACGCGCAAACCCTGGGCCTGGCCGACGGCGACATGGTGACGGTGGCGTCAACCGCCGGCGAGGCTGCGCTGCGGCTCAAAGTGGACGCCAGCGTGCCGCCTGGCGCCGCGTGGACGCCCGTGGGTCAGGTCGGCGAGCCGGCCGGGGCCCTGATCGGCCCAGCCGCTTTCGCGCGGGTCAGGGTGAGCAAAGCGTGATACGCTTGCCATGATCGTTTCGCAGGCAAGCCCCGCCTGACTCTGGGTTGGGCGTTGACCCTGCGTGGTTGAGCGTGTCTTTTTGCGACGATAGACGCAGAGGCAGGAGAAAGCAAAAGACGCTTATGGACTGGATGAGTCTCGTTGTCATTCCGATCATCAAGAGCCTGGTCATGATTATTGGCCTGCTTACGGCGTTTGCCTATTTGACCTGGTATGAACGTAAACTCGTGGCGCGCTTCCAGGTGCGATATGGGCCAAACCGGGCGTGGAAGTTCGGCCTGGGGCAGCCGGTGGCTGATGCGCT
Source organism: uncultured Anaerolineae bacterium (assembly GCA_964513955.1). Taxonomy (GTDB): domain Bacteria; phylum Chloroflexota; class Anaerolineae; order SSC4; family Amarolineaceae; genus Amarolinea. Next base: position 1,899 of record CAZEPA010000503.1, read on the forward strand.
CAAGGCGATTTTCAAGGAAGAGGTGGTGCCCGGTCATGTGGACAAGCCGGTGTACTTGCTCGCGCCTGCTTTGTCGCTCTTTCCGGCCATCGTGGCGTTTGCGGTGGTGCCTATTGGCCCTTCGGTGATGCTGTTCGGGCGCAAGGTTGACCTCTTCGTCGCCGACGTGAACATCGCCCTGCTCTACGTCCTGGCCATTGCCAGCGTGGGCACGTATGGCATCATGCTGGCGGGCTGGTCGTCCAACAACAATTACTCGATCCTGGGCGCGCTGCGCACAGCCGCACAGATGGTCAGCTATGAGCTGCCGATGGGCATCCTGTTGGCCAGTTTCCTCATCATCACCGGCACGCTGAGCCTGCGGGGCATTGTGGAGACGCCGCGGCCGCTGTGGCAATCGTTGTGGATGATGGTGGCGTTCATTCCCTACTTCATCTGCGCGTTGGCTGAAACCAATCGTTCGCCGTTCGACCTGCCGGAAACAGAGAATGAGTTGATCGCCGGTTTTCAAACCGAGTACGGCGGCATCAAGTTTGCGCTGTTCTTCATGTCCGAGTACATTAACATGATTACGAGCAGCGCCATCATGACAACGCTGTTTTTTGGCGGCTGGAAGGGGCCGTTTGTAGATCAGTTTCCCGGGCTGGGACCGGTCTACTTCTTCCTCAAAGTAGTCGCCTTACTCTTCCTATTCATCTGGGTGCGCAGCAGCGTCCCGCGTGCGCGCTATGACCAACTGATGCATTTTACCTGGAAGTTCTTGATCCCGCTGTCCCTGGCCTATATGGCTGTGACCGCCATGCTGAAGGTTTTCATTGGTTAACTGTCGTTCTAGTTTTCAGTCTGCAATCGGCCGGATTGCACACCAGAATCAGCGAGTAGACTCATGTCTGTACTAAACGAAACCATTCGAGGCTCCATCCAGATCGCCCAGGCGATGGGGACAACCCTCAAGCATCTGTTCAAGGCGCCAGTGACAGTGGAATTCCCCAACCAGCCTGCTTCCATCTTCCCGCGGTTTCGTGGGCGGCACTATTTGCGACGCTATGAAAACGGCATGGAACGCTGCATCGGCTGCGCGCTGTGCGAGGCTGCCTGCCCCACCGGCGCCATCCTGGTGGAGGCCGCGGAAAACACCGACGCGCATCGCGTGTCTCCCGGCGAGCGCTATGCCAGCGTTTATGAGGTCAATCTGCTGCGGTGTATCTTCTGCGGCGACTGCGAAGAGGCGTGCCCGGTGGAAGCGGTCGTCTTAGGACACGATTTTTCCCTGGCCCAGTACGCGCGGCGCGACTTGATCTTGACCAAGGAAGATTTGCTGAATCCGCCGGAGCCGAACGTCGTCATTCGACCGGATGCGTGAGATTCTGGGCTTCCACCGGTCAGTAGACTGGGGGAGCCTGCCAAAGCCGTGAAAGGAAAGCTATGTCGTTGGTCTTGTTTTTTGTCCTGGCCTTGATCGCCGTCGCGGCTGCTGTCGGCCTGGTGACCGCGCGCAATCCGGTGCACAGCGCCTTGTTCCTGCTGCTGAACTTTGCCAGCCTGGCGGTGATGTACATCTTGCTCAACGCACAGTTCCTGGCCGCAGCGCAGATTATCGTCTATGCCGGCGCGATCGTGGTGCTCTTTCTGTTCGTCATTATGTTGATGGGGTGGCGCGTGAGCGATACCATCGCGCCTGCGCGTGCCTGGACGCGCGGCCTGGCCGTGGGCTTGGGCGTTCTCCTGTTGGCTGCGT
>CAZEPA010000504.1:0-3628 GCA_964513955.1 uncultured Anaerolineae bacterium
CCACGCGCTGATGATGCTGGCCCCCAAGGCGTGGGAGAAGACGCGCGATGTCTCCGCGCAGCAGCGCGCATTTTATCATTATCATGCTTGTTTGCAGGAACCGTGGGACGGCCCGGCCGCACTCAGTTTTACCGATGGCCGCATCGTGGGCAGTACGCTCGACCGCAACGGCCTACGCCCGGCGCGCTTTGTTATCATGGATGACGGCCTGGTGGTGATGTCTTCGGAAGTTGGCGCCGTGCCGGTGGATGAACGCCGCGTGGTGCAGAAGGGCCGTTTGCGCCCAGGCGAGATGCTGGCCGTAGACACGGACACCGGTGTCATTGAAAATGACGCCGCCATCGTGGCGCGTTTTGTGGAGCGCAAACCGTACGGCCAGTGGCTGGCTGACAACCTGGTGACGCTGGACCAGGTTGTACAGGAGGCGCCGCGGTTCGTTCAAGACACTGGCTTCCTGGCCCACTGGGACTTGACCGCTGATGACTCGTCTCTGTCCAACCGTGAGGCCCAGTCCCTGATGGCCGCTTTCGGCTATACGCGTGAAGAACTGCTCGTGGTCCTGCGCCCCATGTGGAAGGACGGCCGCGAAGCGGTCGGCTCGATGGGGGATGACACGCCAGCCGCGGCCATGTCCGACGTGGCGCGGCCGCTCTTCCACTATTTCAAGCAGCGCTTTGCGGAGGTGACCAACCCTCCGATTGACCCGCTGCGCGAAGAGATGGTCATGTCGCTCGGTCAACGCTTAGGCGCGCGCGCGGACCTGCTGAGCGAGACGCCGGCGGCGGCCAAACTGCTGGAGGCGCCTGGCCCCATCTTGACGAACCGTGAACTGGCGGCGCTCAAGCGTTTGGAGGTGCGCGATCTGCGCCCGGCCGCCTGGCATCATCTCAAGCCTGCCACGCTGAATATGACCTGGGAGGTGGCCGAAGGGCCGGAAGGGCTGCGACCGGCCGTGGAACGCCTGTGCGCACAGGCCGAGGCCGCGGTCATGGCCGGCTGCACCCTGCTGATTCTGAGCGATCGCGCCGTAGACGCGCAGCGTGCGCCGATTCCCTCCCTGCTGGCGGTCAGCGCCGTACATCATCATCTCATCAAGGCTGGCGAGCGTATGCACTGCAGTCTGATCCTCGAGAGCGGCGAGCCGCGCGAGGTTCATCATTTCGCTGTCCTGTTGGGCTATGGCGCCAACGCCATCAATCCCTGGCTGGCCGCGGTCGCCATCGCTGATGGCTTACAGGAAGGCGGCCGCCACGCCGCCGGGCTGAGCTTTGCGGAAGCAGAGCATAACTTCGTCAGCGCCGTGGAAAAGGGCCTCCTAAAAATCATGTCCAAGATGGGCATCTCAACGCTCGATTCGTACTGCGGCGCCCAGATCTTCGAGGCAATTGGCCTGAGCGATGATTTGATCAAAAGCGCCTTTGTGGGAACGCCCAATTTCCGCATCAACGGCGTTGGCTATAACGATCTGGCGAAAGATGTTCTGATCTGGCACCGCAGCGCGTTCCCCACCAGCCGCGCGCACGCCCTGGCTGCGGATCACCCAGCGCAGGCGGGGCACAACGGCCGCGACAATGGTCGCCTGACGGCCGCCCCGGCTGAGGGTGAGACCAAGCTCGACAGTTACGGCTTCTATAAGTCGCGGCGGGGCGGCGAGTATCACGCGTTCAATCCTGAGGTGGTGCGCGCGTTGCACGAAATGGTCGGCCTGGCAAAAAGCAAGGATCAGGGCGAAAGGCAGGGAGCGTCGCACATTTACCGGCGTTTTGCTGACCTGGTGGCGCGACGCCCCCTGACGGAACCGCGTGATCTGCTGCGCATTGTCCATCGCACTCGCGAAGCGGTTCCGCTGGATGAAGTGGAGCCGGCCTCTGCCATTGTGCGCCGGTTTTCCACCGCCGCCATGTCCTATGGCGCATTGAGCGTCGAAGCGCATGAGACGCTGACCGTGGCCATGAATCGCTTGGGCGGCGCCAGCAACAGCGGCGAAGGCGGCGAAGGCGAGGATCGTTATGGCACCGACAAAGCGACCAAGATCAAACAGGTCGCCTCTGGCCGCTTTGGCGTCACGCCCGCGTACTTGATGGCCGCCGAGGAGCTGCAGATCAAAATGGCGCAAGGCTCCAAACCGGGCGAAGGCGGACAGCTTCCGGGGCACAAGGTCAGCGCCGACATTGCGCGTGTGCGGCATACGATGCCGGGCGTGGCCCTGATCTCGCCGCCGCCGCACCACGACATCTACAGCATCGAAGATCTGGCGCAGTTGATCTTCGATCTGAAGCAGATCAACCCAGATGCGGCCGTCTCGGTCAAACTGGTGGCTGAGGCTGGCGTCGGCACGATTGCCGCGGGTGTTGTCAAGGGACACGCCGATGTCATTCACATCAGCGGGAACAACGGCGGCACCGGCGCTTCGCCGCTGAGTTCGATCAAGAATGCCGGCGCATTCTGGGAGCTTGGCCTGGCAGAAACGCAGCAGACGCTGCTCATCAACGGCCTGCGCGGCCGCGTGCGCGTGCGCGTAGACGGCGGTTTCAAGACGGGCCTCGATGTGGTGTTAGCAGCGTTGCTGGGCGCGGATGAGTTCAGCTTCGGCACAGCCGCGCTGGTAGCCGAAGGCTGCAAGATGGCGCGGCAATGCCACAATAACACCTGCCCGGTGGGCATCGCGACGCAGCGGCCGGACCTGCGCGCGAAGTTCCCCGGCACGCCGGAGATGGTGATAACCTATATGCTGGCCGTGGCCGAGGAGGTGCGTGAGATTCTCGCCAGCCTGGGCGCGCGCAGCCTGGAGGAGATCATCGGGCACACCGATCTTTTGGAGCAGAAAACGACCGGCGCTGCGGCCCATCACCTCGATCTGCTGCCGCTGCTGTGGGCGCCGGACACTGGCTATGCGCGACGCAACGTGGATGCCCGCAACCCGCTGCTCGTTGGCGGGACCCTGGGGAACCGCCTGGCCGAGGATGCTCTGGCCGCGCTGGAAGGAGTCGCGCCAGCCGAAAACGTGGTTTCTCTGGCCTATGACATTCACAATACCGATCGCGCGGTGGGCGCGCGGCTGTCAGGTCAGCTGGCGCAGCGTCACGGCAACCAGGGGCTGCCTGCGCGCACTATTGTGGTCAGCTTGACGGGCACAGCCGGGCAGAGTTTTGGCGCGTTTGGGATCCACGGCCTGAGCTTGCGCTTGGAAGGGCAGGCCAACGATTATGTGGGCAAGGGCCTAGGGGGCGCGGAGATTGCCATCCGTCCGCCGGCCGACGCGCGCTTCGTTTGGCATCACAACGTCATCTTGGGTAACACCGCGCTCTACGGCGCAACCGCGGGCGAGCTGTATGCCGCGGGCCGCGCGGGTGAGCGCTTTGCTGTGCGCAACTCCGGCGCACGGGCTGTGGTCGAGGGCGTGGGCGATCACGGCTGCGAGTATATGACGGGCGGCGTGGTGGTTGTACTCGGCAAGACTGGCCGCAACTTCGGCGCTGGTATGACCGGCGGCGCGGCTTACGTCTACGATCGGTATCACCGCTTGCCAGAGCGCAGCAATACGCAGTTGGTGACGCTGCGCCGCGTGGAACGGGCCGATCATGAATCTGAGCTGCGCGGCCTGTTGGAACGACATCTGGCGTGCACC
>CAZEPA010000505.1:0-3623 GCA_964513955.1 uncultured Anaerolineae bacterium
AAAAACTCCAGCAAGGCTTCACCCTGATCGAATTGATGATCGTGGTGGCCATCATTGGTATCCTGGCGGCCGTGGCGCTGCCGGCGTATCAGGACTACACCAAGCGCGCTAAGGTGTCGGAAGTGGTGCTGGCAGCCTCGGCTTGCCGCACGACCATCACCGAGGTCTATCAAAGTGCAACCAGCGGTGCCACTGTCGGTGCAAACAACTGGGGCTGCGAGGCCAGCGGAGCCAATGGCTCGTCCAAATACGTCAAATCCATTGAGACCGATGACAAGGGTGTCGTGACGGTAACGGCTCAGAATGTCGGCGATACGCAAATCGACAGCAAGGCAATCACGCTGACGCCGTACAAAGATGATACAAACAAAATGGGTGGTTCCACCGATTTCGGGAAGTCCGTTTTCAAATGGGTATGTGGCCCTGCTAGTTCGGGCGGCATTGCCGGGAAGTTTCTGCCTGGTTCCTGCCGCGGCTAAGCGAGATTCAATGGCCTGAAAACGCTCCGCAAGGAGCGTTTTTTATTGATGCATGGCTTCCTCTTCTTGCTGGCCGCCGGGACCTCGCTCCTGAGCTGGCTGATGCCCAACCACACCCTGCCTTGGGCCAGCTGGCATTCGGAGGCGATGGCGTTTCTGGCCGTGCTCGTTTTTGCCTGGCTCGGGCTGGCGCGGTCGCGCCGTGTCGCCGACGTTAGCGATATCGCGTTTCCGCCGGCCACACTGCCGTTTGTCGCGCTTGCCCTGATCGCTGCAGCGCAGAAGGCGGGCGGTGAACTGCATTTTTTGGGTGACGTGCTGGTGTTTTGGTTGTACCTGGCCCTGTGCATCGTTGCCCTTGTCCTTGGCTATTCGGCGACGGCGCGCGAACGATTGGGCAGTGCACCTTCCGGCGCCGCCTTTTCCTTGCGCGGGCTGGCATTCATCCTGCTGGCCGCTGGGGTGATTTCCACCGTGATTGCCTATGCACAGCTCTTCGGGTTGTGGGAATCATCCGAATGGATCCTGCGCACCTGGGGGTGGCGTCGGCCCGGTGCCAACCTCGCGCAGCCCAATCATCTGGCCACCCTCCTGGTCATGGGCGTGGCCAGCGTGGTGTTTCTGTATCAGTCGCAGCGGCTCGGAGGCCTTGCCTGCAGCCTGCTGCTGCTGGTTCTCTACGCCGGGCTTGCTGTAGCCGAGTCACGCACCGGGATGCTGTCCCTGCTGCTGCTGCTCGGCTGGTGGCTGTTGAAGCGGCGCCGCATCGGCTGCGCGCCGCCGGTTTGGGTGGGCATTGGTTGTGCCGCTGTCGCGCTGGCGCTGTTTCTGGCTTGGCCACCGTTGCTGAACACGCTGTTGCTGGATGATGAGGCCACGCTCAACACCACCTCCAGCCTGCGCTTGGAACTTTGGTCGCAGTTGCTGGATGCGATCGCGATCAAGCCTTGGCTCGGCTGGGGCATCCATGCAACGGCGCAGGCGCACAACGCAGTGGCCGATCGCTATGCAGTCAGCGCGCCACTTACATACAGCCACAACCTGTTGCTGGATGCGGCCCTTTGGTGGGGCCTGCCACTGACCGCGCTGCTGGTGGCGCTGGTCGGCGTCTGGCTGTGGCGCCGAGTGCGTGCGACCAACGATCTGGTGCCGTGGTACGGTTTGGCGGTGGCTCTGCCCTTGGCGGTACATTCGATGCTGGAGTATCCCTTTGCCTATGCCTATTTCCTGGCACCAGCCATGTTCGCCATCGGGGCGACGGAAGCCGCGCTTGGGCTGCGGCCGCTGTGGCGGTTCCCGGCTGGGGCGGTTGTGGCGGCGCTGGCGCTGCTGACCGTGGTATTGAGTTGGTCAGCGGTCGAGTATCTGCAGATCGAGGAAGACTTCCGCATCGCGCGCTTCGAATCCTTGCGGATTGGCACAACACCGCCGAACCATCAGCGGCCACCGGTTGTCCTGTTCGATCAACTCGGTCTGCTGCTCGACGACGCCCGGATTGTGCCGACGCCACATATGTCGCCTGCGGATATGCGGGTCGTCAAAGCGGCGGCACTGCACTACCCATGGTCGGCTACCCAGTACCGCTATGCGTTGGCGCTGGCCTTAAACGGCGAGCAGCAAGAAGCAGCACGACAAATTCAGGTGATGCGACGCCAATGGGGAGAAAAGGCGTACGGTGAATTGAAGCAGCAAATTCGATTTGTCGCCGATCGCTATCCCGAATTGCATGCATTGCCTCTGCCTTAAGCACCGATAAAAGCAAGTATGAAGCGCGATGTCGCCATGGATGCGTTGCTCGATCTGAACGAATCGGTTTTCGGCGTATGCCACAAGCATCGGCACGCGTCGGACAAGAGCGCGCCCTGTGAGTTCAAGGGCGCCCAGCAATTGCTGGAAGATTTTTTCGCGGATGTGGATCGCGTTTTACTGGGGGGTCAGCAAGCCATGAAAACTGAAAAGCTCACCAAGGCCCAAGGGAAAATTGGGGTCAGATCACATTGAGCTGCGCTCCGGTGGACGGGTTTTGATTCAAGGCTGAACGGACCGGGGCCGTTTGATCACGGATGGCCCCGAGGTGCCGGATGCATGCGCCATGCGCTGGGTGTGCACCGGAAGCGACCGTCCCTACAATGAGCAGCATGTCCTTCGAGTTCGATGCCTTGCGTGGGCGCATCGCCGAATCGTGCCGACGCTATCGGGTGCGCCGACTTGACGTGTTCGGCTCCTCGGTGCGCGCGGATTTCGACCACCGGCGCAGCGACGTGGATTTTCTCGTCGAGTTTTCCGATGCCTCACCGGAGGGGGCTGCCGACCGGTACTTTGGCCTGCGCGACAGTCTGCAAGCGGTGGTGGGCCATCCAGTCGATCTGGTGATGCGCGGCGCGGTGCGCAATCCGTACTTTCTGCAGGCCATCGCCCGCGAGCAGCGCAACGTTTATGCGGCTTGATGCCCGTGCCTGGCTATTTGACGTGGTCGAGGCCGCGCAGCGGGTGCAGCGCTTTGTCGACGGACGAACCTACGCGGACTACCTGGCGGATGAACTGCTGCGTGCCGGTGTGGAGCGCCAGTTCGAGATCATGGGCGAGGCCCTGAGTCAATTGCCGCCAGGATGTGGCATTGGCGGAGAGTATCCGGGAGCATCGCAAGATCATCGGGTTTCGCAACCTGTTGATTCACGCCTATGCCACGGTGGATGACGGCATCGTATGGAACATCGTGACGGAAAAACTGGCGCCGGCGGACGCGCAGGAATTGCTGGTGCGATTGGACAGGCAAGCGCGAGGTGAAGGTGATTAGAGCGAAATCCTCCGTGCCCATGACCCATCGTTTGCGTTTTGCCGCGCGCTATGCGCTGCGGCACGTGGTTCTTTCCCTGCTGGTCGCGCTGGCCTCGGCCGGCGTGGTGTTCGGCCTGTGGTATGCCGCGCCCTACCGGCAGTTGCTGAACGTGGGCCACATCTACCTGCTGGTGCTGGCTGTCGATGTGGTGTGCGGCCCGCTGCTGACCTTGATCGTGGCCAGCCCCGGCAAGTCGCGGCGCGAGCGCTGGCTGGACTTTTCGCTCATCGGCCTGATCCAGCTGGCGGCGCTGGCCTATGGCATGCACAGCGTGTGGGTGGCGCGGCCGGTGGCGCTGGTGTTCG
>CAZEPA010000506.1:0-3615 GCA_964513955.1 uncultured Anaerolineae bacterium
CCTGCTGCACGTTCCACCACCAGCCGAGGACTTTACGGCCGTTCACATTCAAGTTGGCGTAGTGCAGGCTGTAGCGCGCGCCGGCCAGGAGACGATCGCTCGATCGGCCCATCCAGTTGCCGCTGCTGGCGCCGCATTGGTGGTTGCTGCCATAGGTCCAGGCGGCGACGTTGTTGATCACCTGCGACACGCTTGTGGAGTTCTCGGCCCAGCGCCAGATGCTGATGCGGTTGTACGGCGAGCTGGTCGGTTGATTGGAAGCAAAGTGCATCACATGGTCAGCGCCTTGCACCGGCACAAACGTGAACCAGGCGGTCGAAGCGACATAGTTGTAGCTGAAGCCGGCGCAGTTGCGCAAGGCATCCAACGGGAAGCGCAAGAGTACGGTGCGCGTCCAGGTGTCGCTGGCGTTGAACATATTGTACGCAATGTAAGCGTAATCTGCGCCTAACTGGATGTGCGGATAGTCCCACCACTGGCCGGTCCAGCCGCTGTTGGTGTTGGTGGGATAGAAGTCATAGTTGCAGAAGGAGGCGCCGCCGTTGGTTGAGGCGCCAAGACGGAAGCGACCGACGCCGGAGCCGTTGGCAATCCCCTGGCGCAGCCACAAGAACATGTCACGGGCCTTGTCATACTGCGCGATCTGGTCGCAGCAGAAGTCGGACATATTATTGTAAGCATTGACATAGGCCCAGTTTGAGCCGCCGTTCGTCGAGCGAGCGGCAAACCAGTTGCCGGTGTAGAAGACATACTTGCCGCCGGTGCCCAGGCTTGGCTCAAGCACGTTCGACTTGTAGCCGCTGGGAATGACGCTGCCAAAGGGGACGTTACGATAGAGCTGTGCATCGCCTGGCGCGAGGGGCGCCTTATCCGCACTCGCCGACTCGGCCAACATGCTTCCCGACTCGGCCGCTGGGCTTGCGTCCAACGTGTCCGCATCGGTCGCGTCGGCAGCCTTCAGATCACGCGCCGGACCTGGCAGGTTCACGCGATCCTGCCAGTAGGCAAGCTGTGCCTGCTGATCCGTGGTCAGCTCGGGCATTTTGTCGGACCACTCGGCCACTTCCTCAACCGGCGCGCCTACGGCAGCGGTGCCAGCATCTTCGGTGGCAACGAGACCCTCGGCTGGGCGCTGTGCATAAATAGGCATGCCGGCCACCACCACTAAGACCACCAGGGCCAGACTGATGGCCCGTAAACGACGACTAAAGAGACTCATGGAATCCTCCTGTGTAGCTTTACGTAACGCAAGCAAATTGTCCGGGCGCCCAGGCGCCAATCACACGGTGGGAAATCTGCCGCTGTTCCTGAACGTATGCGGCTTGTACATTGGACGTTCGTTCGATAGCCCGTTCTATGCCTCCTTGCCTATCGCTGCGATCGTCTTTGGTTTTGCGCGCCTTGTACTGGCGGCAGGTCAGCGCGCGCCCATCGGGTTGGCAAACGTGTGAGCTGGCGGGGCCATTGGATTCATTCGTGGGTGACAGGGGCACGTGCGGCCCGCACGCATGACGCAAGGACCGTGGAAAGGAAAAGAAGATGGTTAGGGCACTATCTTGCACATGGGGCGAATGGCGTGCGCAAGACGGACAACGAATGATGCGCTGAGCATACCAGACATTGGGAAACGATGCTGTAAGAAGTCTCCCTGTGCGTTCGTGGCATGGACGCCGAGGCGTAAAGGCGAAACAGCGGCTGGCCGCCGATTAGGCGACCAACCGCTGTTGACTAAGCGAGGGTGCAGCAAGCCAGCCCGCGGCTTGCGTTACGGCGCGACGTAGGGCAGATAGCTGCGTCGCTGCGCCGCACCGCCGGTGGGGGTTGGGGTTGGCGTGCGCGTGCGAGTTGGGGTTGGCGTAGCGGTCGCTGAGCCGCCGCCTTCCGTCAGGTTCTTTCCACTGGCGACCAGGCCAAACGGCTGCGCGCCCTGGGGCACGTTGAAGCCCTTGACGCGTACCGTGTAGGTGCCGCTGGGCGCGTTGTCCAGGAAGACGGTTTCGATGACGTTGTTGCGATCGGCCGACCCGCCGCCGTTGCCGTAGTAGACCGTGCCGGTAGGCCCGGTCACTTCCAGGTCCAGGTCATTGACAAGGGCGTGGCTGGTGCCGGGATTGCCGGGGTAGTCCAACCAGGCCAGGGTGACGCGCAGCGGGCCGCTGCCGCCCACAGGCGTGGCGGTCGGGGTTGGCGTGGCCGTCGGCGGGCCGCTCGCAACGTCGAAGCTGACATCGTCAATGAAGAAGCTGGAGAGGGCGCTGTCATCGGTGATCACGCGGAAACGCACGCGCACCGTCCGGCCGCGGATAGCGGTCACCTGGCTTGGAGTCAGGGTGTAGCTGGCATACTGCCAGCCGTTGGTGGGCGGCACCGCGTCAATCTCTGGCACATCCACGAGATGGGAGCCATTGGAGGGATCCATGATCTGCAGAGCGAAATAATCGTAGCCAGCGCCCGATTCCTGGGTCGTTGACCAGTACCAGAAGCCGAGCGTCGCGCCGGTGGCGCCGCCGGGCACGCTGACCGTCTGGAAAAGCTGATCGTCCGCGCCGTTATAGCCGCCGAGCCAGGCTGCGTAGTTCCCGCTGTGCGGTGAAATGCCGCTGGGCAGCAGACCGGCCGGCGTGATGATCGGCACGCCGATGTTGGTGGTCTCGGTCCAACCGGTGTGATACTGCTCAAAGTTGCCATTGATCAGCATTTCGGCGGCCGGCGCCTGCACGACCGAGATGTCGTCCAGCGCGCCGCTGGGGGCCGCGCCCTGGTTGTTGATGGTCATCTGATAGGTGCGCACGCCGCCCGTAGACAGGCCGGCGGTGTCGTTTTTCAAGACAATCTGAATCGGGCTGTCGGGCTTGACGCTGCCCGCCACGTCCACGCGACCCCAGCCAGTAACGTTGTTGGGGCGGCCGTTGGGCACTTCCTGGGTCGAGCCGGCGCCGTACTGGCCCGGGGCCATGTTGTGTGCGCCGTTGATCAGCGCGGCTTTGACCAGCGCGCCCAACGGATTGGCGATGCCGCGCACGCTGACGATCCACTGGCGCACGAGCGCGGTCGCGCCTGCGGTCAGCGGCGTCGCCATGCTGGTGCCGCCCTCGTAAATGTAGTTGCTGTTGTAGACGCCCCAACCGGTGCCCGCGCCGCTGCCGTGCGAGCGCACGGAAACGATGTTGGTGCCGGGCGCCACGATGTCAGGCTTGATGCGCCCATCGTCGGTTGGCCCGCGGCTGGAGAACGCGGCCAGGCCCTCGGCGTTGTCCGAAAGACGGTCCGAGCTGATCGGATTGACGCCGAAGTCGCTCGGCCAACAGTTGCCCCACAGGCTGCACGGGCCGCCGGGATTGTAGCCGCCGCTGCTGCGCAGGTTCTCGCTGGCGCCAACGGTGATGGCGTTCTTGGCCGTGCCCGGTTCGCCGATGGAATCCGGGTCAATCACGCCGTTGCCGTTCTGGTCCGTGCCCTCGTTGCCCGCGGCAAAGAGGATCACCATCTCCTGGTGCGCCCAGGTGAACTGATCCACCTGCTGCGACTCGATGGTGTAGCCGCCGTAACGGTTGCCGGCTCCGCCCGTCGGGCCGCCCCAACTGTTGGTGTGAATACGCGCGCCGTCGCCGTAGG
>CAZEPA010000507.1:0-3608 GCA_964513955.1 uncultured Anaerolineae bacterium
CTAACGATGTCGTCTGGTATTCTTCCTCACCGTCAATGTCAACGTCAACGTCTACACCGGCGTCTGCCTCGGCTTGTTCCGCGAGTTGAATGCCAGCAGCCTTCAGCGCCGCCAGGACATCTTCCCAGCTTTCTGGATCTTTGTTCGCGTTCGGAAAAGAGCGTAAAACATCTTCCAGCGACACCCGGCCGTCGCGCACACGCGACAAAAGGGAATCTGGTAATTTGAACTGACCGCCCACAGAAGGGCTTCGGGCCATGCGTACCTCGATCTTGATTGAATGCGAGCCTGAATTTCTGCGCTGACTATTGTACCACAGGTAATATGGGACTTGGCAAATCAGCGGCGCGCCCCCGCATGAGGCCTGGCAAACCCGGCAATCTGCGGTTGACGTGCTTCAGGGCAATGCACGTCGGGGGCGCGCCAGATCATCGGTATCGAGCCAGATCGTTACCGGGCCGTCGTTGTGAATCTCAACCAGCATATGAGCGCCGAACACGCCGCGCCTAACCGGCACCCCGTGCGTTTCCAGCGCCTGCGCAAAATGCTCGACCAGGGGCGCGGCCACGTCAGGCTGAGCCGCCTGGGTCAAACTGGGGCGTCGTCCTTTGCGCGTGTCGGCATAGAGGGTGAATTGCGAGATCACCAGCGCCGCTGCCCCCAAGTCGGTGGCGCACACGTTGAATCGCCCCCCGCTGTCGCCAAAAATGCGCATCTGGGCGATCTTCTTCGCCAGACCTTCGGCGATGGCCGCAGTATCGCCGTCGGCGATGCCCAGGAGAATGACCAATCCCTGGCCAATGGAGCCTACTGTTTGGCCTTCGACGTGTACAGCAGCCTGGGTAACGCGTTGAACGAGTGCTCGCATGACAACCTGGTAAACGTTGGTAAACGAATGAAGCGATGGAATTGCTTGCCGATTCCCGGCCAGGGGACTATAATCTACCTGCATTGAATCTACTGCAAGACCTGGTGGCTGTCAAATTGACTCGATCGGGCCAGTTTTTTCACCCAGGCCTGTGCGCAAATCAGGCAAGCCAGCGAAGGGAGCACGTATGAGCCAATTGACAATGGAGCTTCTGGTGGCTGAGGCCATGGCGGCCGAGCTGTCGGACTATTTGCTGGGAGACCGCCTCTTTCGCCAGATTGTGGTGCAAAGCCCCCTGGGCACGCAGCAGCCCAAGATGACCCTGGGTGGGGTGCTGAGCCGCCTGCAATTGCTGCAATTTCGATCGGCCGCGCTGACGCCAGACGAACAGACGCGCGTCGAACACCTGGCGGCGGAGGTTGATGCGGCGCGGCGCACGTATGCGGCCCAGTGGGAGTCATTTCTGCGCAAGGAAATCAAGAGCAACCTTGACTCGTGGCGTTGGTATATGGATGAATGCTTCCGCCGCGGCGGCTGCGCCAGTACGTACCCGGGCGAGGTGCGTGCCCGCGTGCGCTTGGCGCTGCTGTTCGATGAGGCGACCGCCGCCAGTTTCGACATCTTGGCTGAACAGGGCCATCTGCGACGGCTAGACAGCCAACTGCGTCATGTTTGGCGGGATGGCGCCTTTCTTCTGGACCCGGGCTTGCGCGGCCTTTACCCGGCGGATCGCTATTGGTGGCTTTACGGCCTGCCCAAGAGCAGCGAGGATGACGATTAGGGCGCCCGCGCCGAGGCGAACGGTCGGTTTCTTTACGTCAGCTTGGAAATCTCGTCGTGGCGCGGCCGCGGCCACACGCCTAGCTCTGAGATCAACATTCCAGCCAAGATCAAGCCGCATCCAAGCAGCGCGCGCGTGGTGAGCTGTTCGCCAATCAGCAGGAAGCTGAAGATGGCCGCGAAGACAGGCTCAGTCGCAAAGATCAAAGCCGTGTGTGTTGGGCTGGCAAAGCGCTGCGCCATGGTTTGCGCCCAGAAGGCAAAGGCCGTCGCCAGGATGCCGGTGAAGGCGGCGGCAAACCAGACGTTGCCAGCCGGCCATCTCGGCGCTCCATCCACGACTAGCGCCGCCAACCAACTCAAGACGGCCACGGCAGCAATTTGACCCGCGGCGAGGGCTATGGCATCGAAATGCGGGGCAAAACGCCCGACGAGTAGGATTTGCGCGGCAAAGGAGATGGCGCAGCCAAGGACAAGGAGATCGCCAGGGGCAATGGTCAAGTCGCGGTTGAGCGTCAGCGCCGCCAGCCCGAAGGCCGCCAGCGCCACCCCAATCACCGCCGCAGCGGTAGGTGGACGCCGGAGGAAGAGCGCAGAGCCGATCGGCACCAACACCACGGCAATGCCGGTGATAAATCCAGCCTTGGCCGGCGTTGTAAAGCGTAGGCCGTAGGTCTGAAAGGCGTAGCCGGCACACAGGGCGATGCCGATGAGCATGCTGGGCAGAAGGACGCGCCGCCCGCGTGGAGCAGCCATGCCATTGGATGTAGGGCGCCGACTGCGCAGCAGCAGGGGCAAGAAAATCAGCGTCGCCAGGGTAAAGCGAATGGCAAGAAACGTGATCACGGGGAAGTTAGCCACGGCGTCCTGGACGGTCACGAAGGTGCCGCCCCAGATGGCAGCGACTGCCAGCAGCACGAGATCTGCGTACCAACCGCGAAAGGGTCTTGATTTCAAGGCCGTGAATGGTTCATCGTGACGACATGCGGCATGGGCGGCGGTGTTTTTGTCGTGACCTGCCTCGTTTTCACACGGCAGCGGCTGCATCTCGGCTGGTTGGGGGCCAGCGGAGATGCAGCCGTCATGTATCTCACTGGTGAACGTTGACGACGGTGCCGACCGAAGCCCAGTTGAACAGCCACTGGGCATCCGCGGTGCGCAGATTGACACACCCGTGGCTCATGGGATGGCCGAAGTTGTTGTGCCAATAGGTGCCATGCAAGCCATAACCGCCGTAGAAGTACATCGTATACGGCACACCGGGCAAACGGTAGCCTGGGCCAGTCATGGTGGTAGAGCGCAGCTTGATATAGATTTTGAAGCGTCCCTGAACGGTTGGCGTGCGGGGCAACCCGGTGCTGACTAGGGTGCTGAAGACGGCGCGGTTTTCTTCGTAGGCCACCAGGCGCTGCGCGCTGAGGTCCACGTCAATCCAGCGGCCAGCCGTCGCTGGGGGGGGCGTCGTTCCACCGCCGCCGCCGCCCGTACCGCCGCCCGTGCCGCCGCCCGAAATGATCAGGCGCTGACCAACATAGATCACGTTTGGGTTGGCAATGTTGTTTGCGCGCATGAGCCGGCTGATGGACGTGCCAAAGCGCGCCGCAATCGAAGCCAGCGTGTCGCCGCGCCGCACGATGTAGGTTCCAGCCGCATTCGCCGCGGGCGACGAATAGGACGGGATAGCGCTAGCGCCTCCGGAGCTGGTTCCCGGAATGCTCAGGCGCTGACCAATGTAGATGAAATTCGCATTGCGGAGGCCATTGGCGCGCATCAGCGATTGGACGGTGATGCCATAGCGCGCTGCAATGCGCCCCAAGCTGTCGCCAGCGCGTACCACGTACACGACGCCGCTTTCTTGGGCAGGCCGGTTGACAACAGCCTGCTCGGGTGCACTTGCCGCGGCTGTGCCAGCGGTCATAAGTGCGCTGGCGGCCATAACCACCATGATGAATGTCAAACG
>CAZEPA010000508.1:0-3601 GCA_964513955.1 uncultured Anaerolineae bacterium
CAGCGCCCACGGTCTTGATCGGTTCCGCCGGCGTCTCAATTGTGTTGCCGTCCCGAATGACGCGTGTCTCGTAATGATCGTTCAGCAAGAAAAAGCGCCCCAGGTCGACGGGCGCCCCTGACCAGCCTGCAGCATCGGCCTTCGCGCGCAGGCTGCGCTCAGCCGACTCGATGAGCGATTGAAACTCGCGCAAAGAGCCGACCGCCGCGTTGAAATCTTCTTCTTTCTGGAATGTATCGCCTTCAAAGGCGCTGCGGAATGATTCAAAGTTTTTGCCGAGTTGACCGGTTTGCCGCTCGAATTCAACAACGAAATCCTTTAGCTTCTTTAGCTCTGGCGGTGCGCCATCGCGCAATTGATCGATCGTATTGGCGAGACCCTTGCGTAAGTCACTGAGCTCTTTGTTGGGGGTTTGCGCCGGGTCCTGGTTCCAGCGCCAATCGTCGTCCAACAACGACTGCAGCTTGCCACGCGTGGCGCGTGCAGACTCCTGCGCCTTCACCCAAGAATTCAGGCGCTCCTGTAAGTCGTCTAGATCTCTTTGCGCCTCATTGAGCGCAGGATCCCTCTTTGGGCGGCCAGAGGTTGGTTCGGCGACGTCTCGCCCAGACTCAAGCAGCACTTGAAGGTACCCCTCCAACCGGCGCCCCTGCCGAATGACGTCGTCCAGGCGGCGCGGCGGTGTCTCTAACAGATTTGTCACCTCCCGATGCAGGCTGTCCGTTGCCTGTTTGACCCGCGTGCGCACGCGCGTCAGACCATCGCTTACCTTCGTATCGTTGTCCAACAGACCATCAGCCTGCCGCAACTCACGCAACACCTCGAACGCCGCCAGCTGATCTGCAGCTTCGGAGCCTGCAGCGTCTCTGCGCCCGCTTTCGCCCTGTTCGAGGTTTCTCAACTTCTCCAGCGCGTTGTCCCGTAGTCGTTGGCCCTGTTGTGTGCGCCAGGTTTTCATTGTGTCCTGCGTCGCCGTCTCAAAACCGGCAGCAAAGGCTGGCTCCAACTGCTCCAGCGCAGTGATGCCTTTTCCCAGTTCCTTGATGGCCAGTTCGAGGTTATCCTCAGCGCGAAAATCAAAGGCCTGCTGCAGGCTGTCAAGCGCCTTGGTCACAGCGGCGGCTGGAGGGCCAACCGCCTTAAGCTCGTGCAGCAGCGTCTTCGATTCATTCTGTCCACCCGGCTGTTCGTGAAGACGCAGCGTCAACAACCCGCAAATGACGGCATGGCGGCTTAGGGCGACCTGACCGCGTTCTTTTCTCAGCAGGTTGACCGCATCGGCGGTCGGCGCATTGAGCGCCTGGTAGCCGACGGCCAGGGCGCGCAGCCTGCTCAGCCGATCCAGGTCTAGCTTGCCGCCGGCCCCAGCGTTGAGCAGTGAACTCAGATGATCCACGAGGTCTCTCCAATTGATTTCGCTGCGTCGCCGCCAAAGATCTGCCAGTTTTTCCTCTGTCAGGTCGTTGGGGTGACAGCCAAGCTCGCTCGATAGCGCCGCGATTGCGGCCAAACGCCGCACACAGGCCGCGCGCAAACCGTCGCCATCTTCGGTCAAGGCGCGGTAGTCCTCCAGTTCGCCCACATAGCCTTTTGCCGTCTTCCAATCTGCGAGCGCATCCCTTATTTGCTCTGGCGAGGTCGGTTCGCGGCGGGCTTCGCACTGACCGGTTGGCCCTATCAGAATCAGCGATTCGATGAACGTCATGCGCGCCTGGCGCCAGTCGCGGCGCAGCCTGACGCGCAGCGTCGCCAACCCCAGGGCGGCATACTGCAGCCTCTGATCGAGGGTCTTTTCCTGTTCTTGCAGGTGGTCTGCTGCGGCCTTATAGGCGCCAACACGCACGTATTCGCGATTTTCGTGCTCGATCCGCATTAGGCGGCGCGCGGCATCGAGCAGCGCGTCCGCCTCGGATACCATGCCCGGCTCGTTGTCTGGGCTGACGAGGCTGCGGACCAAACTGGCCTGGGTCTGAACATCGGTCAACCAGGCGCTTGATGCTTCTGCGCCGCGCAAGAAGCGCTGCGCTCGGTTCAATGCGACAGCGGCTCGGTGACGCTTCAGCAATTGCTCCGCTTCGGCTTTCCTGTCGCCCCCCCTCCTGGCAATTCCTTCCAGTTCGCTACCCAGGCTTGAATCGAGCGGGTTGACGCGGTATTTTTCCTGCGCCGTTGCGTACAGAGCGTCGTCGCCGGCGCGCTCGGCCAGGTCGCTCTTGAGAGCGTTCCACTCGCGCTCAAACCATGCCAGCTCTTCTGGCGTGCAGCGTTTCTCCTGTCTCTCCCACCACGCTGCGAAGTCGCTGCCGACATCGCCTGGGCCTCGCTGGCGCAGATCATCGAGACGGCGCTTGAATTGGAGCCATGCTCCCTGTTGTGCCAGAAGTTGTTGATGTGCTTGATCGAGGCGACCTGTGAGGCCCTTCACTTCGTGGGGAGGGTCCAGCGTACGCCACCCATCGCTAATGGAGGTGATCAACTCACTTAATTGCTCACGGGTGCGGCTGAGCATACTGAGCGCCGGCAGATACTCGCGTACTGCGGCTTGCGTCGTTGCATCGCGGATGGCCCTTTCGACATTGGCCGACAGGCTCTGCCAGAGAATCTCGAGCCAACGTACGCGTTCCTCTCGCAGGCCTTGCAGGCGTGGAAAACGCTCCTGGGCGCGATCCAGAGCTGCTAACGCTTGCCTGGCATCGGCGCTCTTGGTTGCATTGGCGTATTCCTTGCGGGCCTCCTCACGCCGCTGCTCCCACGCGGCGACCTGACCAACCAGCAGTGCTTGAATCTTCTCTTCCCACCCCCTTGCCTCCGCCAGCCCCTTCAGGTGCTTGGTTTGTACAAAGGTCAGCGCTGCCTCGCATCGCTTACGCGCCCAGTCTATGTCCAGTGTCTCAGGGTTGAGTGCGCGCTCAGCATCACCGTAGAGACGCTTCGCCTCGGTCGTCGAAGCTTCCAACAGTGTACGCAGTAAATTTGGGTAGATGTCGCTGATCTTACCCAGGCCGACCTTGTCGCTTAGTTCGTTCGGCACATACGTCACCCCACTCCTGGACAGGTCGTCCAGGTCGTCGAGTTGGGTCTCTATCTCTAGGCTGTGCTCTTGCTTGGCGCGCGTCAGATATATGCGCAACTGAGCAGCAACAACGTCACGTTGAACTACGATGCCGTCTTCACCGTCAACCAAGTCGCCCACCTGCTGATTCAAGTGCTCTGTCAGTGACTGGTAGCGTTCATACTGCTCGGCCTTTAGCTTCGCTCGTAGGCGATTCGCTCTTTCATTGAGGTCGCTCAACTCGTTTAGTCGGCGGAGTTGAGATGCCTGCAGCGCTTTGCGACGAATGTCATTTAGTTCGACACTGACGTCATTCAAGCTGCGTAAGATTGCCAGGCTGGCGCTGGCCTGCCGCGCTTCTGCGCTCCCTTGATGCGCTTCAGCAGGTAATCGAGCAAGCACTCGCTGGAGGCTCTCGATGTGCTTCGGTAGATCAACGCTTTTTTGCGGGGGTTGCTGCTCTAAGTTCCGCAGTTCCTGCAATAAGCCCTGTGGAATCATTTCTGTGCCAGCTGCCTCCAACAAGATGAAAGGTGCAACAACTGCCAT
>CAZEPA010000509.1:0-1961 GCA_964513955.1 uncultured Anaerolineae bacterium
TCCTTGACCGCGGCCAGCAGTTCCTGGTAGGCAGCCGCACTGAACGCCACATCCTCGCTCAGCTTGACCAACTGCCCCTGTTCCAGCAGCGCAGCCAGCAGTTCATCGCCGAGGGCGGCGCGCACCTCGGCCAGGCCAGGCGGCGTGTACGGCTGCTGCCGAAACGCCGCTAACTGGCGCTTGACCAACGCCTGCTGGCTGGCGTTGAAGGTCACCGCGTGGCCGGCCCGCCGTACGGCCGCCTCACTCACCTGCAGCAGTCCCACGCCCTCGGCATGGCTCAGCAGGTCGTTGAAGGCCCGCGGCGCCAATGGCGCGGCGCGCCCCTGGTCCAGGCGTGATTTCAACTCGCCTTTGGGCATGCCGCCGCGCAGCGGAAACGCGCGATGATATTCGTCCAGGATCGCGGCCAGCCGCACGCTGACCTGACTCCAGCCGCCGCGTGAAATCACCAATGTCTCCAGCGCGGGTTCAACTGCGCCGCCCAACAGGATGACGTCGCCGGCCTGCCAGGCTTCGCGCACGGCCGCCTGGGCCTGACTGTCGGCCAGACCGCTGCGCTCGTGCACCGCGCGCACGGCCGCGGGTTCGTCTTTGCCCAACGCCTGCAGCCAAATCTCGGCCGGCGTCCCGTGTGACAGGGTTTCCAGGCGACTGATCGTCTCCGGCCGAAAACGGCGCCAACGTCGGCCGGGGCGCGGATCAACCACCAGCCCGCCGCCCAGGGTGTGACTGGGCGATGGCTGGCGGATAATGAAATGATCGCCGCGCGCCACGGCCAGCGGCTGCTGCAGACGCAGTTGAATCCAGCCCTGGCCGCCGGGCTGCAATATCTCCGCGTCCAACAGACGGACATAGGCCGGCACTTCGGCCGCGCCGCTGAAAACATCTACCAATTGATTATGTTTGAGGGGCGCCCCTGTGGGCAACAGTCGCACGCGTGCATCGAGCAGCAGGCTGCTGCTCAGCGTGCCCGGCAGGCAAACCACCTGGCCGCGCGGAACTTCGTCAGGCCGCACGCCAATCAGGTTGACGGCCACGCGGCTGCCGGGCTGCGCGCTTTCGACCTTTTCTTTGTGGGTCTGCAGCCCGCGCACGCGGCTCGTGAGGCCAGCCGGCAGAATCTCGACCTCATCGCCCACACGCAGCGCGCCGTCGAGCAGCGTGCCGGTGACCACCGTGCCAAAACCGGCAATGCTAAAGGAACGATCCACGGCCAGCCGCGCACGACCCCGATCCGGCCGCGCCGGCGCCTGCGCCAACTGGCGGGCCAGGGTCCGCGTCAGGTCTTCCAGGCCGATGCGCTTGCGTGCGGACACCAGAACGATGGGCGCACCGGCCAGGCCGGTTGGCCGCAGCAGTTCGCTGATTTCTTCCTGCACCAGCTCCAGCCAGTCCGGGTCCTCGATCAGGTCAATCTTGGTCACGGCGACCACGCCGGTGGGAATCTGCAGTAGATCCAAAATCGCCGCGTGCTCGCGGGTTTGCGGCATCACCCCTTCATCAGCCGCCACCACCAGCAGCGCGGCGTCAATCCCCCCCACGCCGGCCAGCATGTTCTTGATAAAGTCAATGTGGCCCGGCACATCTACGATCCCCACACGGACTTCGGCGAGGCCTTCGACAAGCCCAGGCCCCGTGCGGTGAGCCTGTCGAACCGCAGTCGAGTCGTCGGCCTGTCCGTTGACTGCGGGCAGCGTCATCCACGCGAAGCCCAGGTCAATCGTCATCTCGCGCGCTTTTTCTTCCTTGAGCCGGTCAGGGTCTATGCCGGTCAAGGCCATCACGAGGGTAGATTTGCCATGATCCACATGGCCGGCCGTTCCAATCACTCGCACGATCGCACGTCCTTACACGCTCTCTGATCTCCGGTCTCTAATCTCTATTTCCCGCTCACTCCCCATGCGTCGAAACACGCGCCTTCAGCGCCTCTTCGAGTTGACCGAGCCAGCGCTGGCCCT
>CAZEPA010000509.1:1971-3583 GCA_964513955.1 uncultured Anaerolineae bacterium
TCCTCGCTGCGCTGGGCAGCCGCCTCGGCCACAGCCAGCCGCGCCAGGCCCTCGGTTTCGTGCAAGCGCCATAAGTGCTGAATTTGTGCATCGTACACGCGTTGGCGCTCTTCGAGTGATGGGAAGCGCGCGGCCAACTGGCGGTTGATCTTGTCCTGTTCCTGCACCTCATGCTCCCACTGCAGAATCTGGCGTTTCCAACGCTTCTCGTTCTCCGCTTGCCAGGTTTCCATCTCCTTGCGCTGACGTTCTTCGCTCATGCGCTCCAACTCTGCCACCTGGTTCATTTCACGCCGAATCGTGTCTTGGAAGCCTTCGATGGTGGAGACCGCGCGCTTACTCACTTCCAGTTGTTCCGCAAAGGCCAACATCGCTTCGCGCTGGCGGGCAATGACGTCGCGCTGCGCCGTAAATTCATCCTGCCATTTGGTCACTTCACGCTGTCGTTCGACATCCGCCACCCGCATCTGCTCGATGAACTGCTGCTGCTCGCGCTTGATGTCCTGTGGAATCGGCTGAATGGTGACGACCGTCCGCTCCAGCTTTTGCAGCTTTTCCTGCAGGAGCGGCACCTTGCCCGCGTGTTCTTCAATCCGCTTGAAAAGATCAACCGTTTCCTGCTGCAGCTGAACGATACGCTTGTTATCCTGCACGCGCTGTTCGGCCAGATAGGGTAAGCTGCGGGTGCGTTCGTCTATCTCCTTATTGAGTGAAGCGACGCTTTGGCGCAACGTCAATACCAGTTCACTCAGGCGCTGGTCTTCAGAGCGCCGCAAGGCCAACTCCTCCTCGATGCGCCCAAAGCGGTTCAGTTCCTTGCGCACTTCATTCAACCCACGTGACAGGGTCTCGCGGTCGGTCCCGCGCAGGCGCTCGCGTTCGCGCGCATCGGCATCCATCTGCTCCTCGCGCTTCTGCAGCATCAGCACAACCTCATTCTTCAACTGCTGCAGCGCCTCATCCACTTGGGAAAAACGCACGAGCTGCGACTGGGTGCTGACCAGGCGCCCCTCCATCTCCTGGATGCGGCGCGCCTGCTCCAAGATCTCGACATTCAGGCTCTCGATGCGCTGCTGCAGCTTGGCGACCTCGCCGCGGTCTCGCCGATGCTCTTCATCCAACCAGGAGACCATCTGCGCCAGTTGTGTTGTATCCATGAACCCTCTTTTTAGACTATTCTCGGTGGCAGTATATCCTCGCCCATTATAGCATGAGTCCGCGACGGCGCAAGACTCCCCAAGTCCACATCGGCAGGCCGAGACGTAGTAATCCGCCGCAGCGCCGCAGGTCGTGTATCATTTGACGGAGTCTACACCTGATGGTAAGATGTTGATCTGTCCCAACCTCTAGATCCTGTGCATCCCATTGGAGAAACAACGTCTCTATGCGCATCGGAATTGATGCACGCATCGCCTACTACACCCGCGCTGGCATCGGCCAGTACACGTGGCGTTTGATCGAGGCCCTGGCGGCGCTCGATCATACCGACGACTTTCACGTTTTCAGGCATCGCAAAGATCAAACCGAGTTCGCGCGTCAGGCCAACTTTCAACATCACGCCGTCTGGACGCCCAGCCATAACCGGCTTGAGAGCTATCTGCTGGGCTTGGAG
>CAZEPA010000510.1:0-3582 GCA_964513955.1 uncultured Anaerolineae bacterium
GGTTTTGACTTCCTTTACCGATACGCACGTGAGACATCGTTCGACTCCGTTCAAGCCTGTTATGGGGATAGTCAGTATTGTCCCCATAACCACCTCTGCGTTAATACACCGTTCTTGCGAACCAAAAACATGCACTGCGGCATCGAGTTGGCTCAGCGGCGCGGGGAGATGGGCTGAGACGAATCATGCCATCCTGGATGTTGCCTGCCTGAGTCAGCGTCTGTTTTGCCTCCACCAGTCGCTGGTAGCGTCCGTACTCAACAATCGCCACACGCGGGGCGCCGTAGCGTTCCACCACTACATCGTTCGCGCGCAGCGCGATCTCCATGTCCTGGCCGAAGTTCTAACGTTGTAGAGGCGCCCTCTGCATTGCTCAATCGGCTTTCTGCAACAATTTTAGGCCCTGCTCCGCACCAGGCGTTTCCAGGGGGAAGTTCTGACCAGCCTTTTCCGGTTTAGTGGACTTGGCCTTATTGACCACGAACCATTCGAAATTCTTGCCTTCTGGATCAGGCCTGACATCTGTGCGCGGGTAATGGATGTGGGCCCGTTGGGCAGCTTGCGGCTCACTCAAGAGTGCAATTAGATCCTTGATATTGAGTAGCTCCTGAATGTCGCGACCAAAACATCGCCGCATCGCTGATTCGAACCGTTCAAGCCATCCTTCTTTCGCAGCGTTTGATTTGCTCAACCCTGATACATCCAAAGACTGATACCGTTGGTCAAAGGCGAACAATTCAATATTCGCAATGGTTATGCTGACGCTGCCAAAACCAAGTGGCTTGGCATAGCCCAGGCGATGGAAACATCCCTTATCGCCAATGTTCAGTGTCCAAAGCAGCGCACCTAACTCGACTGGTGCCAGATTGTGGAAATTGATGGTGAACTCAAAAACGTTGCCTGGTGCTCGCACCCCGCGCACGCTGCGATTCTGATGGTCGCGCAGTCCACCGGCGCGTTCATATTCCAGCCGATTCAGTGCTGCGCCATGGTGCCGGTAAACTTTGCGACCGCGTAGTTCATTCGGGCCGTCGTAGCCGACGGTTTTTGCTGCGCCAGGCAGCTTGCGGTCCGCCTCGCTCCATTCCCCGTGCTTCTTATGCAGATAAAAAAGCACAGTCGTTGGTTTAGGACCACCCAAAATCGCCAAGCGCAATTCTTCTTTGAAGACACCTTTATCGCCATCCGCAGTCAGAGTGGCGTGCGAAAAACGTACCCGGCCGGCGTAAGCGATGCGCTTTTTGCGGTCTTCTTCTCGGGTAGCTTTGACCCACCCGAACACGCGCGAGGCGATGTCCAATTGGTCGTAATTTTCGCTGGGTATGAGGTGTTCGGGTAATAGGTCACCCACAGCATGCCGATAGCGTAGGCGGGCCACGCGCGCCAGGGCGATGTTGCGTACCTGGGTGTTATCTTTAGGATCAAGTTCCACGTAAACCAAATTGCCTTCCGACAAGCGGTCGCTCTGGACCTGGCTATGAAAGTCCTCCTTGCGGTCGTGCAATTGAGCATGGAGGATGGTGTTGAAATCGCCCTCACGTTCGGTGTCGAAAAACACCCTCTTCGCTTTGGTCGCGTCGCCTTTGAAGTAGAAGAAGCTCTCGTTGCGCTTTGATTCGATGGTTCGACCGGTCATTTTCACCCAGCCATGATGCAGTGGGCGATCATCGCCAGCCAAACCTGCACGATTTCGCGAAATGATCTCCACTTTGGGGACATTGTTCTTTGTCCTGCCAACGATAGCCCAGGCTTCCTCACCGCAACTCCAAGAATCGTCAAGGAGGTTCGCCCGCGTATCGTCGTAGTAGGCGCCAACTTTGGCTTCCTCACACAGAGCAATGATGCCTGGCTGCCCATCGTGGGGCAGGCTTTGTACGATACCGGGCTTGAAATTTCGCGCTTCCGCGGGATCAATGCGGTATTCCAACCGCTCGTCGCCATCGAAGATGCAAAAAGGTGAGTTCGTCACTGCCTCGAACAACGAGCGAATCATCCCACGCAGGCTGCTGGCCGGAATGGCATCTTTGCCGCCAAACTGGAAGAAGCGATAACTCTTGTGTTCGACCTTGCGTCCATCTGCCAACGACACTGGGAAGGTCTTGATGTCGTGGCTGTCCGAGATGAACAGCGGCGTCACGGCCTTGAGCGTACAGGTGATGCGCCCGCTCAACCCCACATAGCGGTCGTGCGGCGGCGGCGGGCAGCGGCCGAGCAACTGCGCGTCGCTGTCGTCGGGTGGAATGTTCGGCTCCGGCAGGTAGCGCACAAAGTTGTAGGGGTTCAGGAAGCGGTATCGGTCGCGTGATTCGGTCGGCTGGCGCGCTGACGGCCAGGGATGGGAGCCAGGTGCTTGCGACTTAGTTTTCTCTGCTTCGGCTTTGGCTGCGTTTTCCAGATCACGCCGTCGCCGTTCTTCGACACGTTTGGCTTTCCCTGCTGCTTTCTGTCGCTCGCGACTGATGGATTGACCGGTTGATTTGGGCTTTGACATGGCGTTATCCTTCAAGCATTTGTAGTCGGGGCCGGTGCGAACGAACGAACTCTGCAAAGCGTATTGAACACAGGCTGCATGTTGAGATCGGTCACAAGTGATGATCCTTCTGGGCTGAGGGACGATTCCACAAATTCGTCGAGCATCTTCCAGGTCTCGATCAGTAATTGCTGGGGATCGATCTTCGGCTCAGCATCACCCTCCTGTTTGCGGACATCCTCCAAATGAAGCTTGATTCCGCGAAACAAGTCAAGAAGGCTGACATCTTCTTCGCGTGGGCTCTGAGAATCAAAGCGCGTGTTGAATCCACCTTGTATGCATTTGTCCACGAAACCAACTAGCGGATCGATCGTGGCAGCGGAGTTCGGTTGCATTCGAAAACACTTCCTGACCACGTGACTCAACGACTCAGTCATGGTGGCCCGAATTAGCTTTGGCCAATGCAGCGTTGGTATCACAGTCTCATCGATTATCTCTCCATCACTGACTGCGTCATCGAATTGCACCATTCTTGGGGCGAAGGGCGGAAGTTCAGGATTCCAGGAGTAGAGATAGATGGCTACAGCAGAGTCAAAGCTAAGGACAGGGTGTGCCCTGATGTGAAGGTTGAGTTGAGAGCGGCGTGAAGTTTCGGCGCTCAAGAATAGGGCGGACGCCAAACACTCACGGAATACTTCTTCGCCACGAGCAAGGTTTTCCTCGGATTTGCTCGTTTCAAATAGAGCACGCCCATGCGCCACAGTATTGCGATAACTGTACCTTAATCTGTCAAGCATGGCGTAACAACGCCGCCGCTCGACCTCGTTCCCGGGTAATAACGAAGGTTGCTGGCGGTTAAGCCAGTCAATCATGTTTGCCCATTCAGGAACTTCATCTGGTCTGCTTTGTTTGCTCGGTCCGCCATGTCGTATGTAATAGAACCTGATTGCCGCTTCTACTGCTTGTAGCGCCATTGATATCGCTGCACCAGGCAAGCCATAGACTAAACACCTGCCCGCATCCTCAAATCCCTGCTGAGTTATTCGCGGCAGAAATTGGAAATGCTGCTTGTCGATCTCGCTGTGGAGAAATTCATTTGGGGAAGAGTATTC